>CANRIY010000084.1 GCA_947630775.1 uncultured Clostridia bacterium
GACGTAATCAGAATCGTTGCCCACCCCCCCTACCCCCCTCCTCGGGAGGGGGCTTCTCGACGAGCTCTAAAAGGGGCAGCAAGAATTCGATTGCAAAAGCACCCGCGAGGGGTGCTTTTTTGGTGCCGCCGGTCGGGTTTGAACCGACACGGTATCGCTACCACGGGATCCTAAATCCCGCGCGTCTGCCAGTTTCGCCACGGCGGCATTGGCTCTCAAAATCCGTAAAAATATCGCTTGTTCGCGGCGATCCTCGCCTTTCCGTTGAAAAAATCCTGCGCGCGGGCGCAGAAAAGATCGAATTCGCGCTCCTTCACGATGACGGTAAAACACGCTTCCGCGCCGAAATCGCGCGAGAGGACGGTCTCCCCTTCCAAAAAGCGGAGCGCAGCGTTGACGTCGGCATAGGAAACGGACAGCGTCGCTTCCACGCCCGTCTCGTAGACTTTCAGAACGCTCGCAGCAACGCCGTCTGCGGCGCATCCCGCATAGGCGCGCGTGAGCCCGCCCGCGCCCAGCTTGATCCCGCCGAAGTAGCGGACGACCGCAATGACGGTCTCTTTGAGCTCCTGCGCTTTCAGCACGCCCAAGATCGGCATGCCCGCCGTGCCCTGCGGTTCACCGTCGTCCGAAAAGCGCAGAAGATTCCCCGCTTTGTCCGCGATATATCCGTAGCAGACATGCGTTGCGAGCGGATGCATCCCGCGCACACGCGCGAGAAAGGCTTTTGCCTCTTCCTCGCTCTCCGCATGGGCGGTATAGGCGAGAAAACGGGACTTTTCGATGATCTTTTCGGCAACGCTTTCGCCGACAACGCTCTTGTATTGCATGGTTTTGAAGAAACGGACGGGATGACACCCCCTCAGTCGCGCAAGGACAGCGCGACAGCTCCCCCTCGAGGGGGAGCCAAGGGGGAGCTACGCGCGGGAGCCGCCCCCTTCAAAGGGGAGAGCCAAGGGAGTCCCTCTTGCTTCCCCTCTTAGGGAAAATTTTGCATTCTGCCAAAGATTGGTAATCTTTGGTGCAAAATTTTCTTAGCATTTGCCCATATGCTCGGGCAAATGCTGACCGAATGCGGGTCTCTACCCGCATGAGACAGTACCCGCGCAGCGGGGGATAGGGTTTTTGAAAACCCCTCAGTCACGGCAAGGGCAGCCGTGACACCTTCAGCACAAGGCACGCCCTTCGGGTGCCCTCAAGGGGAAGGCAAGGGAAATAAGGTAGAGACTTGTTTAGAACCGTTGCCCACCCCCCTACCCCCCTCCTCGGGAGGGGGCATACTCGGACGCCGAGGAACTAAATCTTATTGGTGCTGTTCATGTGGAGCGCCATGCCGCTGCGGACGCCGAGCGCCGTGACCGTGAGACCCGCCGCGTTCTGGTTTTCCAGCCATGCGGGCATCACGACCCCGCGGAACACGTCGTCATTGACGGAGAGCTCGATATACCGCCCGTGAAGCAATCGCCATGTGCCCTTCTTCGCGCCCTCAAGCGTGCCGTCATTCAAGAGGCGGACGCGCACGGAATTCACCGTAGCGGTGCCCTGCTCCAAAAAGACCGCCTCGAACCGCCCCGCCGAGATCCCCAAAAGTTCCTCTTCCGTGACGTCCTGCAGCTCCTCGCCCGCGTAGCGGTTGGCATTCACGACGAGCCAGCCGTCCGCATTGAAATCGTACTGACCCAAAAACAGATAGTGGAAGTTGTTGGAACGGGAGAGCCCCTGCTCGATGAAATAATTGGTGCGGCAATGGTAGGAGATGAGTTTGACACCCCGCTCTGTCACAAACATGTCGTTGTGGCCGGGGCAGAACCTGTCGGGCGCGTCCTCGAAGCGCATCGAGCCGAGCAGCTTATTTCCCGTGCCGATGTCCGTGGAGCACACGAGCGGATTGCCGTTCACATCGGTGTAGGGTCCCTCGGGCCGCTCGCTCCTGCCGCAGCGGATGTTGTAGACGGAGGAGAGGGACCCGTACGAGCACATCAGATAGTAGTACTTCTTTCTGACCCATGCGCCGTTCTCTAAGACGGGCACGTCGTCGTGATAGTGGATGACGCCGCCCTCGAGCGAGCCGCTCGCAAGGTGGGTGCCGTAATAGTCTTCAAAAGAGATCGCCTTGCGGTCGAAGTCCTCATAGGCGCGGGGCGTTTTGCGTTTCCCCGTCTTGGGGTCGAGCTCCAGAAGGTAGAGCCCCAGCCCGAAGGAGCCGTAGATGAGGAACATCCTTCCCTCGGCGAAAAAGACCTGCGGGTCGATCGCATTGGGCGTGCGCCAGCCCGCGGGGGACTTCACGAGGATCTCTTCGGAGCAGAAACCGCCGTCGGGACGGTCGCTCTTGGCGAGGCCGATCACGGACTTGGAGCCCCCGAAATAGCCCGTGAGGCAATAATAGAGCCAAAATTTGCCGTCCGTGCCGCGCACGCAATGAGGCGCCCAAAAGGACATGACGCCGTCGGGGCGGGTGCATACGCCGTAGCCGACCTCGCGGCTGTGCGTCACGCACCAGTCGAAGGCTTCCTGCAAATTGCAATATTTGCCGTTTTTCGCTTCGCCCTTTCTGATATGCTCCGCCGCCCCCTCTAAGTCAAAGGCGGTGCCGAGATATTCCCAGTGCAGAAGATCCTCGCTCACGCGGATCTGATACCCCGAAGGCGCGCCGAACGCGTCCGTGGAGAAGGCGTAGTATTTTCCCTCCCATTCGAGAAGGGAAGGATCGTGCGCACAGCCTTCCTGCCAGGAGGTATAGTCGGGCGTGCGCATTCTGAGTTGATTGAATTTCGGATTTTTCGGAAATCTGATTGCCATAGTAAGCGGGCTCCCCCCGCATGCGCGGAGAGAGCCCATTCCCCCCTTTTTTGACTTTTATGCGGGCTTGTGGACTGCCCAGAGGCTCCGGCCCTCGCCCGAGACGGCGGTGACGGAGAAGGTCAAATTCGAGTCGCCGTACATATCCCAGCCGGGCACGACCACGCCGCTGTATGCGACGCCGCTCACCGTGACGGAGATATAATAGTTCTGTTTCATCGCCCACGTACCGACTTCTGTACCGCCCTTGAGCACTTTATGATCGGCGGTGAAGGTATATGTCTCGGCGCGCGTGAAGGCGGCTTCGGTCGCGACGCTGTGAAGGACGAGATCGTACTCTCCCACGACATTGCTCTCCTCGACCGCGCCCGCACGCTCGCCGCAATATGCATTGGGCGACATCACGGGCCAGCCTTCCTCGTTGAAATAGAGCTGGCTCACGAACAGTTTGTGCGGTACGGAGACGCCGTCGTTCGTCTCGCGGCGGGCATGATAGACGACGAAATAACGGCCGTTCTTGTCCTTAATGACGGAGTTGTGCCCCATCGCGCCGTAGCCGGTCCCTGTGCCGATCTTGTAGTTCCCGGCGATCTTGTTGCCCTTTCCTGCGCCCGCGACGTCCGCACCCGTGATGTCTTCATAGGGGCCGTCCGGGTTCTTGCTGCGCGCAATACGCATGTTGTAGACCGTCTTGAGGTCGCCCTCGCTCACCATGAGATAATAGTATTCGGTGGAAGCGTTGTAGAACACAAACGGTCCCTCGACGCCCGCGGCGTAGCCGTCCTTCCAAAGAAGTTTGCCCCAGCCTTCCTTTTCGTTTTTGGGAAGCCCGACCTTTTCGCCTTCCGTGTTGAGTTCCTTGATATACACGCCGCCCATGAACGATCCGTAGACCATCCAAAGTCTGCCGTCTTTATCGTAGAAGAGTTCGGGGTCGATGCAGTTGGGTTCGGTGTTTCTGTTTGCGCCCACGCTGTTGATGATGATAACATTATTGGAATAAGGGCCTAAAACATTGTCCGATTCCACCCTTGCGATCGCCGACTCGTTGGAGCCGAACGCCTTGGTGACGGAATAGTACATATAATACTTGCCGTTGATGTACTCCACATCGGGCGCCCACGTCGTACTGATCGAGCTGTCGGGATTGACAAGATCGACGGTCTCTTTGATCGCCTTCGGCCATGAAGTATTGCCCGCATAGAAGCTTTCCGTGCCGTAGAGCTTCTGCCATGCATTGTCGCCCGATACCTGCTTCCACTCGATCAGATCCTCGGAAGAAGCCGTTGCGTAGTGCGTGCCGAATGCATAGTACGTTCCGTCTTTCGGATCCTGAAAAATAGAAGGATCGTGCACGGCGACATCCTTCGAGCGGCTGTTCGCCTTCGCCGTAGAGGGCTGCCGCAACTTGCCTGTGGGCACGAGCGGATCCTTCGCCAGCCAAAGGCTCTGGTTGTGCCATTCGTCGGGAAGTTCACCCGCCTTGAACACGGCGGTAACCGCCGTATCCGCATTTGCGGTAAAGGTGCACTTCCCGTCCGTCAGGTTCACCTTGCTGCCGTTGATCTCGACATAGTCGATCTCATACCCATCCTTCGCCGTAACCGTCACGGTGACAGAAGTATTCTTCTTGATCTTGCCGTCCGCAGGTGCGGGATCGAGCGTGACGGTGCCCTGATTCGCTTCGTAAGTCACCGTAACGCTTACCGTTTCATCCTTCGGTTCGGTGTTGCCGCCCTGCTGGGTGTTGTTGTTTTCGTTGTTGTTGCCGCTGCTGCCGTTATCGCACGCCGTAAAGCCGATGACGGAACACGTCATGAGCCCGGCGAGAATGAGCGCCAGCCACTTCTTTGTTTTCATGGTTTATCCCCCTCAATGGTCATTCTATATTATCATTATAATTCATTTTCTTCCCTTTTTCAAGGGGTATGAGAAAATTTTTTCGCGCGGGACAAAAAAAGACAGCCGCAAGGCGGCTGCCCCCCTTTTACCCTCGCCTATTTTGGGAGAAGCTTCCCCCTTCGGCTCCCCCTTGAGAGGGAGCTGTCGCGCCGCCCTTGCGCGACTGAGGGGGTGCCGTTCCTAAATACGTCACACCCCATTTTCATTGACAATCTTATTTCACTATGCTATAATCAACAAGCAACAAGGGCCCCTGCCCGGCGGTTAACTCCTTTAGGGGGGAATATTTCAGGATATTTCCGACAAAGGAGGTGAGTGCCATGGACGAGTTAAACGAACTCCTCGTGAAACTCACGGAGCTTTTCGATAAGCTCCTCGAGATCATGGATAGAGTTGAATACATCGCTCTCAAACTCACAAAAAAATAACCGCCCTCGATGTGGCAATCTCGGCGGTTATTATAGAATAATAACATCTGGGAGTTGACCGCTACGCAGGGTCAACCCTTGTTGTGCCTTTATTATACCCGCTTTTTCCGCATTTGTCAACCTTTTGCGGAAATTTTTTTGTTGACCATAAGTGCGGAATGTGATTTGGGATGACACCCCCTCAGTCACCTGCGGTGACAGCTCCCCCTCAAAGGGGGCGCCAAGGGGCGGCGGCGTGACAGCTCCCCTGCAAGGGGAGCCGAGAGACGGCGCGAGTACAACAAAAAAAGACAGCCGCACAAGTCGGCTGTCTTTTGAGTTTTGCCTTATTCCTTCGAACCCGTGAGCATCAGAGAGCCGATGATGAGCCTCTGGAAGCATCCGAACAGGATCAGGACGGGAAGGACGCACATGACGGACGCCGCGATGACGGGCCCCATGTCGTCGCCCTGCTGTTCTTCCATGATCGCCATGGCGTGCGGCAGGTTGACCCAGATGCTGTCTTCATTGATGAAGATGAAGGAACCGACGTAGTTGTTCCAGCATCCCATGAAGGAGAGGAGTCCCTGCGCCATGATCGCGGGCATCGCAAGGGGAAGGATGAACTGCGTGAAGATACGGAAGTATCCCGCGCCGTCGATCTTCGCCGCTTCAATGATCGAAGTGGGCATGCCGAACAGGAATTGGCGGATGAAGAACGCCGTCATGATGGAGCCGAAGAGCCCCGGGACGACCATGACCGCCCAATTACTCGTGAAGCCCATGGAGTAGTACAGTGCGTACTGTGCCATCATGATGGAAGGCCCGGGAACCATGATCGCGGCAAGGAGGAAGAAGAACACCTTGTTGCGGCCGATCCACTGGATCTTCGAGAAGGCGAACGCCGCGGACGCCGACGTGATGACGCCGACGACGACGGGCACGATCGAATAGAACAGGTTATTGCCGAGCGCGACCCAATAGTTAAAGTTGACGTTGAAAGGAGTCGTCTCTCTCAGGCCGTCGTCACCGATCTTATTGACCATACCCGAGGTAAACAAGATCTTGTAGTTATAGAAGAATCCGACGAAGTCCTCTCCCGAATTGAGGGTGCTGACGCTGGGCCACCATGTGAGCTTGTTCAGGATGTTAAGGCCCTCTGTCGTATCGCCCGTATAGGCGAAGGAGCCTGCGAGCATCCACCAGAAGGGATAGACCATGAGGAAGGCGCCGAAGATGAGCACGACATACGTCGCAATATCCGCGACGAGCTTCGCGCGCTTCTTGCTGGCGCGGTGCGTCTTCGAAGAGATCCCGAAGAAGGCAAGGAAGGCGCCCCATGCATAGCGGAGAGAGGAATATTCCTTCTTCTCCTCCTCTTTGGCAACGGCTTGCGCTTCGGCGGGCTGCATGGTTTCGTTATTTTCCGTGTTTTCCATGTTATCCATGTTTTCGTTGTTATCCATGTCTCCCTCCTCCTCAGTCTTTCTTTCTCGAATCGAGCCAGAACTGGAACAGCGTCATAAAGAAGATGATCACCGCCAGGATCATACCGTATGCGGCGCCGCCCGAAGGGTTGATGCCCTGCGTCTGGGTCGTGGGCACGGTATTCTTGCCGTAGATGTAGATCAGCGAAACATATCCCGATGTGAGCGGGCTCTCGCCGAAGAGAAGCACGGGCTCCATGTAGATCTGCATGCCGCCGATGACGGAAGTGACGATGTTGTAGAAGATCGTGGGATACAGGTCGGGCATGGTGACCTTCCAGAA
>CANRIY010000085.1 GCA_947630775.1 uncultured Clostridia bacterium
CCGCAAACACGGCAGTTGCGGGCGCAACGGACGGGGATGGCGTGCAGAGCGCACTCGACGCACTCCAATCCAGCCTCGCGTCCGTCACGGAAAAGGCGGCCGCGGCGAACACAGAGCGCAAGGCAGAACTTCAACAGGCAGAGGCGGACCGTCTCGCCAGACTTGACGAATTGAAGGGAGAGCTTCTGACGAGTGCCGCGGCAAAGGCGGCGGCGGAGAAGGAAAGAAGCTTCACGTTCCTCGGCGAAGAAGACATCAAAGCCTATGTTTCCGCGATCGAAACAGCGCTCGGGGACGCCCGCACCGCCATTCAGGCCGCACAGACGGAAGAGGAAGCCCGCGGGGCAAAGGCGGCATTCGATGAAGCCGTACTTGCGGCACAGAATGCGGCGCTTTCCAAGAATGCGGAGAACAAGCAGGCGGCAAAGGATGAAGCAGAGAAACGCGTCACAACGATGGTCATTGAGGCGAAACAGACCTTGGACGGGCACGGCTTCATCACTCTCATGAGCTATCGGGACGAAATCGACGTTGCCGCGGACAGCGCGCGTACGGAGATCAGGAACGCCGAACAGCAGACCGACATTGATAGGGCGGTCGAAACGCTCAAAAATAAGATCGATGAGATCCAGACGAGTGCGGCGGCGGATAATTTTGCCGCCACCGTGACGGCAAAGAGCGTTGGGAAAGGGGAAGTCTCCGATCGGTCGGAAAAGATCAAAGACTCGCTCGCCGCGCTCGGGTTTGTCTCCGCTGACGACTATCAGACGGAGATCGAGGACGCCGTCAGTGCGGCGAATACGGCGGTCGACGGCGCAAAGGATAACCGTGAGATCGGGCTCGCCGTGTCGGGGCTCATTGAGAAATTTGACGATATCCTGAAGCGCGCGACGCAGGTGAACGATTCGAACAAGGCCGAGGCGGTCGAGGCCGCATTGCAGGAGATCGGGGACAAGGCGGAGAATGCAAAACAGGCGGTCGAAGCGCTCGTATTCCTCCATGAAAAGGGAACATATCTCGAAGCGATCGGCGCCGCAGCGGAAAAAGGCGAAGAAAGCCTCCGCGCGGCACAGTCGTCCGAGGCGCTGGATACGGCAAAAACGGAGATCCTCAATGCGATCTCGGCGGAACAGCAGAAAGCGGTAAAAGCCGACGAGGCGACAAAGACCGACGAAGTGAATGCCGCAAAGGATACTGTCGCGGAAGAGACGGCAGAGGCGAACGGCGCGATCGGCGCCCTCGGGTTTGTCTCCGCAGAGAACTATGATGTCGCCAAACACGCCGCAAAAGCCAATACGGTGATCGAAAACGCTGCAGATAGCGTTGAGATCCAAAACGCGCTCACAGAGCTGAAAAACGGGCTCAAAACCGTAAAGGATGCCGCAACGGCCGACAACGAAGCGGCAAGAACCGCCGCCGTGAGTCGTGGCAATGCGGATGCCGAATCGCAGAGAGCAGGGGCGGAAAAAGAACTCGAAGCCCTCGGGTTTATCGACGCGGAAAGCTATCAGGCGCAGATCGATACCGTTGCCACCGCCGCTTCCGACGACATCGACAATGCCGCGAAGCCGTCGGAGATTTCCTCCGCGCTCCAAACCCTGAAAGAAGCGCTTGCGGAGATCGCAGAGCAGGCGAATACAGCGAATGAGCTCGCGAAGAAATCTGCCGTCAATACCGCCCTGCGCGAAATCGAGACAGCAAAGGGCGAGGCGGAAAAGGCGGTCACTGCCCTCAGGCTCCTCACAGATAAAAAATCCTATACGGACCGTATCACTGCGGCGGCGGATACTGCAAAGGATCAGCTGAAAGATCCCGCAAATACGGCAGCCGTGAATGCTGCGAAGGCGGAAGCGCTCGCCGAATTTGATGATATCACGTCCGACGCACAGGCGGCGCACGGGCAAGTTCTCCAAGAGATCGAAACGGCGATCGAAGCGGCGATGAAGACGCTTTCCGAGCTCAAAGAAAGAATCGAAAAAGCGATCGGGGCGCTCGGCTTCCTCCGCGGCGGCTCTTCCGTTGCGCTCATGTCCCTCGACGAAACGACCAAGGAGAGCTTCCTTGCAGAGCTCGAAGCGGCATACAAAGCCGCCCTCGAAGGGTTCAATGCGGACAACTTCACGGATGGCGCAGGGGTAGTGAGCTATCTGGAGAAAGTCTCCGCGGCGCTGGAGAACATTCAGACCGATGCGGAGAAGGTCAATCAGAACAACAAAACGTTTGTAATGGACGAAGCGAAAGCTGAGATCGGGCGAGCAAAGGAAGAGATCGAGGCACTTTTGAAAAATCCCGATCTTCCTGCAGAGAAAAAGGCGGAGTATGAAGCGGAACTTCGCGCAGTCGTCAGTGACGCCGAGGCCGCGATGGAGCATGCGGACAGCTTCGGCGCAGTCGAGGGCCTTCGCACGAAATTCCAAAACGGCGCAGACCTTCTGAAAGAGATGATCCAAAACGCGCCCATTGAGGACGCAACGGTGCAAATCGTCGTCGAAGGGATCAGGGCGACCGGAAGGGAGTACAACGGCACCGATTCGATCCAATTCGATCTTACGGGAGTCATCTATCGGAACGCCCTGACGGGAGAAGAGATCCCGTCGGAGTTCACAGGGGACTTTAAGCTCACCGTTTCGGGAAGACTGTCGGACTACAACGCAGGGAAACAAATCGCGCTCATCACTTCCATAACGCTTGAAAGCTCGTTCATCGAATCGGGAGAATTTGCCCTCGCGCCCGAAGGCCAGCAGGCGTTTGCGGAGGTCGAGATCGCAAAGACGCGCCTCGTCGTGCGTGCGCACGGGGACGGCTCCGTCACGTACGAAGGGTTTGTGAACGGAGAGGACGAGAGCGTGCTTACGGGCGAACTTGTGGTGGAGAGGAACGGAAACGTCCTCACGCCCCGCGGACTCGAAAGCGTGAATTATGAGATCGTGTTCGTGAGCGAAACGGCTGAGGCGGCTCCTGCGGCGTTGTGGCTCGGGATCGCGGCCGCATGCCTGTCGCTCGCGGCGGCTTGCATGGTGTTTGCGGCGGTTCGACGGAAGAAACAATAAAAACGGAAACGGAATTCTGCCCGCCGCCTTTGCGGCGGGCAGATTTTTTCTCGCTGCCCCTTTCAGGGGAAGTGGCGAACGCAGTGAGCCAAAGGGGTTTTCTCACCTTCCCCAAGAATGATTATAAATCACAAAAACGGAGAAATTTTATCAAAACCTATTGCAATATATTTTATTTTGATGTATAATGAAACTTCCATTGAGGCAGAAGGGGGGTATTATGATAAAGATCAACTTCAACAACAAGCATTTGAATGTCAACGAGGGGACGAGGGTATTGGAACTCGTCGATCCGAAGGAAAGGAAAAATCTCGTCGTCTGTCAGGTCGGCGCACAGGTCAAGGAACTCAACTACAAACTTTCCGAAAAGAACGACGGCATGACGATCCATCTTCTCAATCTGAACAATGAAGAAGCGGGGCGGGCGTACAGGGCGAGTCTTCGCTATATCGTCGCAATGGCGTTTTACAGGATCTATCCCGAGGTAAAGATCAGGTTTTCCTACAATATCTCGCGCTCTATCTTTTGCGAAGCGCTCACGAAGAGTTTTAACATGTCGAGAGCGGTCGACGCGATCAAGGCGGAAGTGGAGCGCATCATCGAGGAAGATCTGCCCATCGAACGGGTCACTGTGACGATCGAAGAGGCGACGGAGATCTACAAACAGTTCCATTTGGACGATAAGATCGAGATCTTGAAATACCGTCCCGAAAACACGGTGCACCTTTATAAGTGCGGCGAGTATTATAACTATCTGCACAGCTATATGGTCCCTTCGACGGGCTGTATCCATAATTATACGATCACGCCGTACAGCCCCGGGCTCATCATCCAGTATCCCCGCCACGATCTTGACGGATCGATCCCCGAATTCGAGGAAGAGGCGACCTATTGCAAGACGTTGCAGAAGGCATACGACTGGGCGGAAAAGACAAAGGTCCAGACCGTCAACGATATCAACCGCAAGATCGACCGCGGCGAAGTGCTCGAATTTGTGCAGATGTGCGAGGCGCACCACAACCGCCAGCTCGTCGAGCTCGGCAACGCCATCGAAAAGGAGATCGAGGACGTCAGGCTCGTCGCGATCGCAGGTCCCAGTTCGAGCGGAAAGACGACCTTCTGCAACCGTTTGAGGATCGAGCTTTTGTCCCGCGGCATCAATCCCGTCACGATCTCGCTGGACGATTATTATTTCGAAAAAGAACGGATCTGCGAAATGCAGCAAAAACCGGTCGGAAAACTCGATCTGGAGCATATCGACTGCCTCGACATCGAACTCTTCAACAAAGACCTCTTCGATCTCATCAACGGGGAAGAAGTCACGCTCCCCCGCTTCAATTTCAAAGAGGACAGACGGGAGAAGGGCAAGACGATACGGGTCGAGCAGAACGTGCCGATCATCATCGAGGGGATCCACGCCCTCAACGAAAAGCTCACAAAGTCCATTCCGAAACGCCAGAAATTTAAGATCTACATCGCGCCGCACGCACAGCTGAATATCGACAACCATTCGCCCCTGTCCGTCACGGACGCGAGGCTGATCCGTCGGATCGTCCGCGACATGAAGTTCCGCAACTGCTCCGCCGCAAAGACGATCGACATGTGGCAGTCGGTGCGGAACGGCGAATTCCGCTGGATCTATCCCAATCAGGAGAACGCGGACTATGTGTTCAATTCCAGCTTGGGCTACGAGCTCTGCGTGCTGAAAAAACAGGCGATGGAAGCGCTCACGAAGATCACACCGTCCGATCCGCAGTACCTTCTCGCAAACAGACTCATCAAGATCCTGAAGTACTTCCGCGAGATTGACGACGACTCGATCATTCCCTGCAATTCCCTCCTCAGGGAATTCATCGGCGGCAGCTGCTTTAACGTATAAACGTCTCCTTGGCTCCCCCTTGAGGGGGAGCTGTCACGCTGTCCTTGCGTGACTGAGGGGGTGTCGTTCCACCGCGTCATCCTGAGACAGTGATTTATACGCAGTCCGAACGGCAATTCCCGAAGGATCCCGAAGAACGGAGTCCGAACTTTCATCCTCGGGATGTTTCGCTACGCTCAACATGACGCGCTACCCCTTGTCGCTTCTCACAGGGGAGGCTGTCACGCTGTCCCACGTCTCGGCTCCCCTCATAGGGTCCTTCCTTAGGGATGGCGGGAAAAGGCGACCATTCTATTTATGGAGCCCTTTCTCGCCTGAGCTGTCGCCGCAGGTGACTGAGGGGTTCCCCCTCACACGTTTTTTCCGAAAACTGCATAAAATACTCTTGACGAGGTAGGCAAATTATGCTACAATATGTCTACCGAAAGGAGGAAATGCAATGTCAGTTGGAATTTCGATCCGTCCGTCGAAGGATCTTCGCACAAACTACGGGCAAATTTCCGCATTGACGCGGCAAAACCCCGTTGCGATCACCGTCAACGGAAGGGAGGACACCGTCCTCATGAGCCATGAGGAATATCTTGCGCAACAGGCTTCGCTCGAAGAAATGCGGGAGCGGCTCGAACTGTATGCGCATTTGGCGCAGTCGGAGGACGACGTGCGGCTCGGCAGAGTCAAGCCGATCGACGCCGCGTTCGACGAGATCGTCAAATCTCTTTCGGAGTGATCCATGCGCTATACCGTACTTTTGACCGAGACCGCAGTCGCCGATTTCAAGAAGACCGCGCTCGGGATCCTCGACGCCTCGAAGGACGCCGCAACCGCCCTGAAATTTGTCACGGAGTTGAAGGCGGAAGTGGGGCGCCTTGCCGATTTCCCGCAAGCGGGGGCGCTTCCCAATGACAGAAATCTCGTCTGTCAAGGGTACCGTTTCCTCGTACATAAGGACTATCTCATCTTCTATACTTATGAGGACGGCAGCGATACCGTCTATGTGAAAGCCGCCTTCCATGCGAAACTCGATTATAAGCGTGTGATGCGGAATATCAAATGAGAAGCCCAATTTCACATAAAAACCGCCCGAATGCAAAAACTGCGTTCGGGTATTTTTATGGGGAATCAAACGATCTATTTCAAAAAACAGCCGCGCATTGTGGCGACGAGCACCATTGCGGGACCCAAGGAGTGCGAGGGGGTCATCGGCAGATATGTCGAGACGGCGCTTGCGGACGATATGTTCGGCGAGAGCACCTACGAAAAGGCGGAATGCAAGATGCTCTCCAAGGTCATCGACGGGGCGATCGCAAACGCGGGGCTTGATCGCGACGAGGTGGATCTCATCGTCTCGGGCGATCTTCTCAACCAGATCATTTCGGCGAGTTTCGCGGCGCGCGACTTCTCCATTCCCTTTTTGGGGGTGTACGGCGCCTGTTCCACGATGGCGGAATCGCTCGCCGTTGCGGCGGCGTTCGTCAACGGGGGACTGTGCAAGCGGGTCGTTGCGGCGACGGGCAGCCACTTTGCCTCGGCGGAACGGCAATACCGCTATCCCTTGGAGCTCGGCTGTACCCGTCCGCCCCAGTCGCAGTGGACGGTGACGGCGGCGGGCGGCGCACTCGTTGCGGAAGCGGGGGAAGGCGTCAAAATTACGGCGGCGACGCTCGGAAAAGTCGTCGATTTCGGCATCACCGACGTCAACAACATGGGCGCCGCCATGGCCCCTGCCGCGGCGGACACCATTTTGGCGCATTTCCGCGGGACGAAGGAGAACGTGGAGGACTACGACCTCATCGTCACGGGCGATTTAGGGGCGCTCGGCAGCCGTATTCTGAAGGATCTTACATGGGAAAAGGGGCTCAATATCAATAAAAATCATGTGGATTGCGGGGAAATTATCTATAATGTCATAGAAGACGAGTATCAGGGCGGAAGCGGCGCGGGGTG
>CANRIY010000086.1 GCA_947630775.1 uncultured Clostridia bacterium
ATGCGGATGCCGTCATGGTCACCCTCGGCACGGGGGTGGGCGGCGGCATCGTCATGGACGGCAAGCTCGTCGAAGGGTACCGCAGTGCGGGCGGCGAGCTCGGGCATACCGTCATCCGTCAGGGGGGGATCAAGTGCACCTGCGGCAGACGGGGATGTTTAGAGCGGTATGCGTCGGCGTCCGCCCTGAAGCGCATGTCCGCAGAAGCTATGATGCGGCACAGGGATTCCCTCATGTGGGAAGAAGCGCGCACTTTGGAGGAAGTTTCGGGAAAGACGGCGTTCGTTGCGGCGCGCCGCGGCGACAAATACGCAAAACGCGTCGTCAACGACTATATCAGGTCTTTGGGGGAGGGGATCGCCAACATCGTCAATCTTCTCCGCCCGCAGGTCATCATTTTGGGCGGCGGCGTCTCCAATGAGGGCGACGCGCTCATCCGGCCCGTCAAGGAGTACGTCTACCGCAATATCCTCGCATCCTGTGAGTATGCCCCGCTCGAGATCGTGCGGGCGAGCCTCGGGAACGACGCGGGCATGTACGGCGCGGCGGCTTACGCCATGGACAGGACCTGACGGTAAATTTGCAAATACCTCTTGAAAAAGAGAAAAAAACCGAGTATAATGGGATAAAATTCAATAGGGGGGAAAGACATGAAGGCAAAAAAATGGCTGTCGCTCATGCTTGCGGGGCTCATGACGTGCTCCGTCGTCGGGTTTGCGGCCTGCGACAGCGGCGACAAGACGGACAACGGACAGAACAACGAACAGGATGGGGGAAACCCTACAGAGGAACAGGTCAAAATCACGCTCGATTACGACGCGGATAAGGGTAGCGTCACGCTCGATCCCGCGCCCGTGAACGGCAAGATCAAGAAGGGGACCGCCGTCACCCTCACCGTCACCGCAAAGGAGAACTATACGGTCGATTCCCTCTCTTTGCCCGAGGGAGCGCAATCGCTCGGCGGGGGGAAATATTCCTTCACGGCAGACAAAGATATCACGATCTCCGTAACCTTTGCAGAGGGGGCGCAGACGCCCGATGCGGAAGCTCCCGCTTTTTCCGACCAACAGGCGACCCTTTCGCTCACGGGCAAGATCAACAAGACGAACGCCCGCAGGTCGGTGTCGGGCGACCTCTTCGGGCTCTTCCTCGAGGACATCAACTATGCCTCGCAGGCGCTTGACGACAATCTCATCGCAAACGGCAATTTCGAGAGCACGGTCAACGTCTCCAATTTCGGTCACGATCACGCATGGACGGCGGGCGGCGGACTTTCGCTCTCCGTCGTGACGGGGGAGAAGAAATTGCACGTCAACAGCCCCTATTATGCGCAGATCAATACACCCGCGGGCGGCACGCTCTCCAATCAGGGCTTTTCCGCCGTCCCCATGTATCTCCAAAGGAACAAGCAGTATCTCTTCTCCGCCTTCCTCCGCGGCTACACGGGGGAGATTACGGTGAGAGCCAAAGACAGCGCCAATCAAATCTATGCGGAAAAGACGTTTTCCGTCCAAGCGGGAGAGGACGAATGGTTGAAGACCGAACAGACCCTCACCGCCACCGAGACGGGCGAAAGCGACATTTCGCTGGAGATTTCCTTCGCCGCGGCGGACAATGACGTCCTTCTCGACGCCGTGCAGTTCGAAACGCTCGACGCAACGGCGGGCTTTAAGAATTATATGTACAAGGCGATCTCCAATCTCTCGCCCGCATTCTTCCGTTTCCCGGGCGGGTGCGTCATCGAAGGGACATCCGCCGTGAACGCATACGACTGGAAAAATTCTATCGGCGCAGTCAAGGACGGCGACGACGATATCCTTCCCGCATTCTCCTATCAGCTCGACAAGGACGGGACGCTCTCCGACGAGGTGACTTACGGCGAGTGGGCGACCCGCATTCCCAACGGCAATATCTGGCAGCAGAGCGGAAAATATTATCCGCATGAGTACGGCATCGGCTTCTACGAATATTTCCTCCTCTGCGACAGTCTCGGCGCAAAGGCGATCCCGATCGTCAACTGCGGCCTGTCCTGCCAGACGCAGACAAAAAGGGATCAGGCGGGCTACGCCGTTGCCCTTCAGGGAAGGCACAATAAGGGCGTCGCGGACTATATTCAGGACGCCATCGACCTCATCGAGTTCGCCAAGGGGGACACGACCACCGAATGGGGGCATATCCGCGAACTCATGGGGCACCCCGAACCCTTCGAAATGGACTATATCGGCATCGGCAACGAACAGTGGGGGGATTACTATCAGCAGTACTACGAACAGTTCCTCAAAGATGCAAACTTCAGGAAGGCGCTCGCCGATTATAACGTCAAGCCCATCGTCGGCAACTGCACCATGTTCTCCCACTGCGAGGATCCCGATCTCAACAGACAGGGCGTAGCGCAGAGAGCGGCGAATGCGGCTGTCATAAACGGCGTCGTCGACTCCGTTGCGGATTACGGCGTTGTCGACCAGCACTACTATGTGAATTATACGGACTTCCTCGCAAACACCGACCTGTACGACAATTACAAGCGTCCCTCGGACGAAGGTTATTATGAAGTGTTCGTCGGCGAATACGCCGTCAACAGCTATGCGGTCCGTTCACCTGAGGCAAACGATAATATCGAGTACCGCCATACGAACAACAGCATGATCACGGCGCTCAGCGAAGCGGCGATGATGACGGGCTTCGAACGCAACGGCGACGTTGTCAAACTTGCGGCCTATGCGCCTATGTTCGCGCCGACAAAGTCGGCGAACAGACAGTGGGGGGTCGACATGATGTATTTCACGAACAATTCCGTCCTCCTCACGCCGAACTACTACGTCCAGCAACTGTTCATGCAGAACACGGGCGACTATAAGGTGAATGCGAAAATTGCTTATACCGAAGGCGTCACGGCGCCCAAGACGGTCTACATGGCGACGTTGGGCTCGCAGACGAGGGAGCTTGACGACATTTTCTACGTCGCGAGCTGCGATGAGGAGACGGGCGACGTCATTCTCAAGATCGTCAACGCGGGCAAAACGACGCTCAAGGTCAATGTGGATTTCGGCGTGACCGATCTCGCCCTCACGGGCATTGCGGACGTCGTCGAACTGTACGCCAAGAACGCAGACGATTGCAATACCGAGGACAGCCCCCGCCTCATCAGGCCGAGGACGAGCACGATCGGGATCGACGGCACCGTGTTCGGTTACAGCGTCAAACCTTACAGCGTCACCGCATTCAGGATCCATATCAAATAACCGCTCACTGCGGCCCCCTCTCTGAGGGGGTCGTTTTTTCTTGTCGCATAAGGCCTACCCCCTTTGGGGGGAGGCTCCGCCGCAGGGGCGGTGGTGGGGGGAACCTGCCCCCTGTTTACGGGGGCGGGTGGCGCGCGTAGCGCGTCAGGTGGGGGGTGACCCCAAATGTCATTTCGAGCTTTGTCGAGAAATCTCTACCTGATTCCCCCCCATCCGTCTTTGCTACGCAAATCCACCCTCCCCCCAGAGGGGGTAGGGCTTTACGCTCCCTTTTCAGGAGGAGAATTCCCGAAGAATCTCGCGGGGACAGGCAGCACGGTTTTCTTTTAGTTTTTCTTAAAATGCTTAAAAAATTTTTCAAATAGTCTTGCCGAAACGCGCGATCCGTGCTATAATGGGTGAAAAGGGGGAATTTCAGATGAAAAGTATCAAATTTTTTGCGCTTGCGCTCAGCTCTGTGTTTGCGCTCTCGCTCCTTGCCGGATGCGGCGGCCGCTCAGGCTCTGCCGACGATGATCCCGACAAAAATACGGAGAGCGGAACTCCCGAAGACAAAGAACCTGAAGACAAAGATCCCGAGGGCAAAGATCCCGAAGGCGATACGCCTTCCATTCCCGATGCGGACAAGGTCGTCGCTCCGTTTTCCGATCAGGACGCGACCCTTGCGCTCGACGGGACAGTGAATGAAAACCATAAGATCTCGGACAGTCTCTTCGGCGTCTTCCTCGAAGATATCAACTTTGCGGGGTATCTCCTCGACGACAATCTCCTCGTGAACGGCTCTTTCGAGACATTCGCGTCCGAAAAAACGAACGGTTGGAGCGGTGTGAATGCGACGCTCGGCGTGCAGACTTCGGGCGGCGTGATCTCCTCGCAGGGGGACTACGCTTCGCACGGCGTCAACGCGCACTATGCGTCCGTCACCGTCAATGCGGCGGGCGGCGGACTCTCCACAACGGGGCATTCCGTTCTTCCCATCGCCGTCAAGGATGGGACGAAATATCTCTTTTCCGCCTTTGTGAAGTCGGAAAAGGCCGCCACCATGACCGTAAGCGTCAAGGACGGCACCAAAACTTACGCCAATGGGGAGATCACCCTTAAGGGGAACGGCGAATGGGTGAAGTACCAGTCGACCCTCACCGCCTCGGGCACCGCGGATGCGGGGCTCACCTTTGAGATCGCATTCGGCGCGGCGGGCGTCTATGGGATCGACGGCATCCAGCTCGAGACGGCGGATTCCACGGCGGGCATCAAACAGTATGTCTATGACGCGATCAAAGAGCTTTCTCCCAAATTTATCCGCTTTCCGGGCGGTTGCATCATCGAGGGCGACGGCGGGAACGGCGGTGCGGACACACAGGAAGTGTACGACTGGAAGAATTCCGTCGGCGCGGTCCAGAGCGGCGAGAATGCGGGCGACGACGCCATTCCCGCAATCAGCTATACCCTTGTGAAAGACGGCGCCGAGAGCAAAGTCACAACGCAGGGTGAATGGATCACGAGGAAACAGAACGAGGATCTCTGGGGCTACGACATGGAGTACGGCGTCGGGTTCTACGAATACTTCCTGCTCTGCGACAGCCTCGGCGCAAGTGCGGTCCCCGTCCTCAACTGCGGCTATTCCTGCATGGGCGGTGCGGCTTCTGCCGCTCAGTTCCTCAGCGGCAGGCACAATAAGGGCGTTGAGGATTATATTCAGGACGCGGTGGATTTCATCGAGTTCGCCAAGGGAGACAAGACCACGAAGTGGGGCGCCCTCCGCGCCGCGCTCGGGCACGAGGAACCCTTCGAAATGGACTATATCGGCATCGGCAACGAGCAGTCGGGGGATAATTATTATAAGGAATGCTACGAAAAATTCCTGCAAAACGCCGATTTCAAGAAGGCGCTCGCCGATTATCATATCAAACCCATCGTCGGCAACGGCATGTTCTCGAGTAATTGCCAGAACACGACGAAAAACGCGTCGGGTTCAGATGTTACGAAAATGGGGACGGCCCAGCGCGCCGCCGAAGATGCGGTCGACCGCGGCATCGTCGAGACCGTCGCCGATTACGGCGTGCACGATCAGCATTATTACATCAACTGGACGAAAATGCTCGAAAACGTCGGCATGTATGACGATTACACCACCCTGTATTCCAAGACGAAAAAGGGCTACGAGGTCTTTGTGGGAGAATATTCCGCAAACGACGGCGAAAGTGCCGTGACGGGCTTCCCGCTCTACCCCAACTCACTTATTACCGCGCTCAGCGAAGCGGCGATGATGACGAGCTACGAGAGCAACGGGAACATCATCAAACTTGCGGCCTATGCGCCCATGTTCGGCGCCGCAAACCGCGCCAAGGACCCGGCAACGGGCGGGGACAACGGCGTCAACCAGTGGGTCGTCGACATGATGTATTATACCAACACGACGATCGTCCGCACGGCAAATTATTATGTCCAGCAGATGTTCATGCAGAATCAGGGCGCCGATCATCTCTATAAAACAAAGCTCAACTGGACTTCGGAGAGCACCTTCGAGTTCCCCGGGGAGCCCACCGGGAGCAAGACGTTCGAAAAGATCTATTTCGTGGCGAGTAAAGCGGCGGACGGCGATCTCATCGTGAAGGTCGTCAACGTCTCGGGCGCGCCCGTCAAGATCAATATTGATATCACGCAAGCGACGAGCAAGGGCTTTGCAGACGTTACGGAGCTTTACAGCAGTGATTATAAGACGCTCAACACGCTGGCGGGGGAGACGGTAAAACCTGTTTCGTCGACGATCGCGTGGGCGGGACAGAGCCTCGGCTATGAGTTTAAGCCGTACTCGCTCACCGTCCTGAAAATTTCAGCAGACTAAACGCGGAAGCGTTTGTCATTCGGGGGGAAACTTCCCGTGCCGTTTTTCGGCACGGGAAGTTTTTTATTTCGCTCGATTTCTTTTGAGTATGCGCGATGCACGAGGCGCCGCGCGGACGAGCATCTATTCCGTCATTTCGAGCGGAGCAAAGCGGAGTCGAGAAATCTCGCGGGGCTTCGCAATAAATACGAGCGAGGGGTTAGTTCTTTTGCCTTGTAATTACGATTCGGCGATCCCTGCCGCCCAAAGCGCTTAGGCAGGGAGACCCCGCCACGCGCCGTAATTGGGAACGACACCCCCTCAGTCACCTGCGGTGACAGCTCCCCCTCGAGGGGGAGCCAAGAAAAGCGAATACTGAGCGCTCCGTGTTACCGCATCATCCTGAGCCGCCGCTGACAAAAGCGGCGTGTCGAAGGATCCCGATGAACGAAGTCCGCCCCTCGGCTCCCCTTTTAGGGGAGCTGTCACGCGTCCTTGCGTGACTGAGGGGTTTCCTGACGCCGAGTTTCAAAAACCCTATCTCCCGCTGTGCGGGTACTGTTTCATGCGGGTAGAGACCCGCATTCGGTCAGCATTTGCCCGAGCATATGGGCAAATGCCAAGAAAATTTTGCGCCAAAGATTATCAATCTTTGGCAGAAGTGCAAAATTTTCCCCTACGAGGGGAAGCAAGGCCCGTTGATAACTTTTTTCTCCGATCTCCGAAAAAAATTTCAAATTTCACAAAATTTTATTACAAAAACCACTTGAC
>CANRIY010000087.1 GCA_947630775.1 uncultured Clostridia bacterium
CTTCGCGCCAAGGACGGCGCTACTTCGCGGGCGGTGCCCGCTCGTGCCGTGCTTAGTGTAATAAAAATGCGCACGGGGCGTGCCGCCCTTCGACAACAAAAGAATGCGCGGGCGGGGCGACAAGCTCACCATGACGTAATTTAGAACGCCCTCAGGGTAACGAGAACGACACCCCCTCAGTCACGCAAGGGCGGCGCGCCAGCTCCAGCACAAGGCACGCCCTTCGGGTGCCCTCAAGGGGGAGCCGAGGAAGCCGTGTTCCTCATCCATATTATACCCAACTTTTGGGAAACTGTCAAGATGGGCGGAGAAAGACGGGAAAAGATGCGGCCTTTTTCGTGCAATTTCTTGCATTTTTTTTGTTTTTGAGTATAATCATTGGAAAGGAGCCGACTATGAATATTCTCTCTGCGGAAGCGATCGTTCCAACCCGGAATCTCAATCTTCTCTACATCATTCTGGACTGCGTCTTTCTTGCCGTCTTTTTGGGGCTGCTTCTCTGGAAAAAGCGGTACTCCACCGTGCTCTTCGCCCTCTTCGGCGGCGTGCTCTATACGGTCGTGGACTTCGGCGGATTTTACCTGATCAGTCATACGAGGACCGTCTTTATCGACGGGGAGCTTGCGGGCATGGGTGGCACATTTTTGGTCCTCTTGTGGATGTCCATGAGTTACGGCTTCACGAATTTCGCGTTTATCTGGGTGCTCGTCGGGCGGGACAAATACGCAAAATATTGGATCTTCCTCATTTTGATGTGGTGGATGATCTGTCCCTCGATCGCCGAGCTCGGCGGGGAGGCCGCGATCACGACGTCCCGCACCACGGGCGCGTACCATGGCTGGATGGGCGTTGCGCTTGTCGTGAGTTATCTCGTTCTCATCATCGCGCTCTTGCGGAAGGATCCCGACAAAGCGTTTGTCAATGTACTCTCCCTGTGTCTCATTGGGTTCTGCGTGCAGTTCGGATGGGAGTTTTCGCTGCTCATCAACGGCATCCGTCCCATGAATGCCGCGAGCATCCGCACGCTTCTCGTCAATTCCTGCCTCGAAACGAACCTCGGCATGCCCGCGATCTATCTGATTTACCGCCTGTGGCACAGACGGTTCAACGAGGATCTCACTCGGGCGGCCGCCCCCCGCAAGGGTGACGACGAGGCCGTTGAGTGAGGGGGCTTGGAACTTCTTGCCCTACCCCCTTCAAAAGGGAGCAGGTTTTGACAATCTTCAAAAAAATGTGCCCGCGCGGGGAGCGCGGGCACAAATCATATTCAATATATACTGTTCAGAATCGTTGCCCCCTTAGTCCCTCTCCCAAAGAGGGGGGCATATGCGGAACGTCATTCAACAGGGCGGAGTTTGGCGGTGAAATGCCGCAAAATGGGCGGTTCTTCCACGATTTCGTACCCCTTGATCGCGCCCGCCCGCTCCTTGATATTGATGAGCGCGTCGGCGATCACGTCGAGGTGGGACTGCGTATAGACGCGGCGGGGGATCGCAAGGCGGGTGAACTCGAAGTCCGATTCGAGCTGTTTGCCCGTGTCGGGATCGTTGCCGAGAAGGAAGGAGCCGATGTCGCAGGCGCGGATGCCCGCTTCGAGATAGAGCTCTATGGCAAGCGCCTGAGCGGGGAAACGGTAGTAAGGGATATGCGGCAGGAGCTTTTTCGCGTCCACGAACACGGCGTGTCCGCCGACGGGGCGCTGATAAGGGATTTCCGCTTCGTCGAGGCGGGCGGCGAGGTACTCCATCTGCCCGATGCGGTAGCGGAGATAATTCTCGTCGATGCCCTCTTGAAGCCCGCGGGCGAGCGCCTCGATGTCCCTGCCCGACATGCCGCCGTAGGTCACAAAGCCTTCAAAGGAGATGGTGCGCTGCTTGACGGCCTCGAACAGAGCTTTGTCGCGGCAGCCGATGAGACCGCCCATGTTGACGATCGCATCCTTTTTCGCGCTCATGGTGAAGCAGTCAACGCCCTCGAAACAGGCATGCAAAATCTCCTTGATAGAGCTGTTCTTGTAGGACTCTTCGCGCTGTTTGATGAAGTAAGCGTTTTCGGCGCAGCGGGCGGCGTCGATCATAAACTTGATCCCGTGCTTGTGGGCGATATCCCGCGTTTGGCGGATATTTTCCACCGAGACGGGCTGTCCGCCTGCGGAGTTGTTGGTGATCGTCATGATGACGACGCCCACGTTTTCCGCCCCGAGTTCTTTGATGAGCGATTCCAGCCTTTCGCAGTCCATATTGCCCTTGAAGTCGCAATAGGACGCGGTGTCGAGAGCTTCTTTTACGACGCAGTCGATCGCCCTTGCGCCCGCAAGTTCGACGTGGGCGCGCGTCGTGTCGAAGTGCATGTTTGCGATCGCGTATTTCTTTCCTTCGAGAAGAATGGGCAGCAAGACCTTTTCCGCCGCCCGCCCCTGGTGCACAAGCTGGATATAGGGGAGCGAGAAGATATCCTGCGCCGATTTTTGTAAGGCGTAATAGCTCTCCGCGCCCGCGTACGATTCGTCGCCGACCATGACTCCCGCCCATTGATCCGAACTCATCGCTCCGGTGCCGCTGTCTGTGAGAAGATCGATGTAGACGTCGCGCGCGGCGAGCGAAAAGACGTTATAGTTGGCGGCGGCGATCTTTTCTTCCCGCTCCTTGCGGGAGAGGATCTTCAACGGTTCGACGCTCTTGATGCGGAAGGGCTCCGGGTAATAAATTTGTTTCATGAAATCATTTTTCCTCCTGATGTCCCAACGGGACATTTTCATTATAAATGTGAAAGTTTCGGTTGTCAAGATGTTCTCAAAAAGTCGTATCAGAGGAATTTTCGTGGATCTGCCTGAAAAACAAGACAAAATTGCTTGCGTTCGGCCGTCTTATTTGTTATAATACAGTGGACGGCGAGGAGTAGCGCAGTTTGGTAGCGCGCTTGGTTCGGGACCAAGAGGTCGCGTGTTCAAATCACGTCTCCTCGACCAAAAACGGGTAGCCTTTTGGCTGTCCGTTTTTTTGTGCGCGTTAAGTCTTTTTTGGGGAAAATGGCTTTTGAAACCCCTCAGTCGCCTGCGGCGCCAGCTCCCCTGAGAGGGGAGCCAAGGTGTGAGCGCAAGGGCGGCGCGCCAGCTCAGGCGGAAAAGGCTCCATAAATAGAACGGTCGCCTTTTCCCGCCATCCCTAAGGAAGAGCCCCTACGAGGGAAGCCGAGGGGCGGGGCGGCGTCGTCCTGAGCCAGTGAAAAGGAACGGAGTCCACGGGAGAAAATCCCGAAGGATCTCGCCGCTACAGGCGTACTGGTCCCCGCGAGATTCTTCGGGAATTGCAATTCGGACCGCGTACAACTCACTGGCTCAGAATGACGCGGGGGAATTATTCGGGACACGTACCTACGCCTCAGGGTGATGCCCCCCTTGCTTCCCCTTGTAGGGGAAGTACCCGCGCAGCGGGGGATAGGGTTTTGGAAACCCCTCAGTCACCTGCGGTGACAGCTCCCCTGAGAGGGGAGCCAAGCGAAATTTTCGGAATTTGCGAAAAAACGCTTGACAGGACCTTTCCCGTTATGATAAGATATGGGCACAGGTGAAAAAAATGATAGCTGTTTTTGTGAAAAACGAAATGATGCGCATGTGCAGAGCCCGGGCAGAAATGTACGGACTTGTTGCCGCGCGCTGAAAACGGTTCAAGTCGATACATTCCGCCCCGGGCATTCGTGCTTCGGGGCTTTTTTATTTGAAAAAATAGGAGATAGCGTATGTTTTTATTGATTCTTAGCGGCATGATGCAAATGTGTTCCTGCGGGCGTCCCCCTGCGGGAGATTTGCCATGCCGGCAGATCTTTCAACGGTGCGCCCGCGGTCTTAGCCGCGGGTTTTTATTTTATCCGAAAAAGGAGAGGTCATGATAGAACTCAAACACATCACAAAAGAATTTTCGTCAAAGAGCGGCGCGTTTCTCGCGCTCGACGATGTATCGCTCAACGTGCGGGACGGCGAGATCTTCGGGATCATCGGGCTTTCGGGGGCGGGGAAGAGCACCCTCGTGAGGTGCGTGAACCTTCTCGAACGGCCTACCCGAGGGCAAGTCTTTCTTGACGGAGAAGAACTCACCGCCATGCGGGAGAAGCGGCTGAGAGAGGTGCGGAGGAACATCGGCATGATATTCCAGAGCTTTAACCTTTTGGAACAGCGGACGGCGGAGGCGAACGTGCGCTTTCCTCTCGAGATCGCAGGCGTCAAACGGGAGGCGGCGCGGCGGAGGGCGGAGGAGCTCCTCTCTCTCGTGGGGCTGGGCGATAAGGCGAAGTCCTATCCCTCCCAGCTCTCGGGCGGGCAGAAACAGCGGGTCGCGATCGCCCGCGCGCTTGCGACGCAGCCCAAATATCTCCTCTGCGATGAGGCGACGAGCGCGCTCGATCCGTCGACGACGTTTTCGATTTTGGATCTTTTACAGAAGATCAACCGCGACATGGGTGTCACGATCGTCGTCATTACGCACGAAATGCGGGTCGTGGAGCACATCTGCGATCGGGTCGCCGTCCTCGACGGGGGCAGGATCGCGGAGGAAGGGACGGTCGCGGAAGTGTTCTCCCTTCCGAAGTCTGAGATCGCGAAAAAACTCGTGCTTCCCGATCTCACCCGCGCCGTAAGACGGGCGGAAGGCAGGGTGTGGCGGCTCGTTTTTAACGGGCAGACCTCGGACATGCCCCTGATCTTTTCGCTCGCAAGCGAGAAGGGCGTCGCCGTCAACATCCTCTATGCGGACACGCGAGAGATCGGGGGCGGGACGTTCGGGCACATGCTCGTGGGGCTCCCCCGCGAGGAAAACGAACCGATCCTTACGGCGTTCTGCCGTGAAAGAGGGGTCGAATGCAGGGAGGAAATTGTATGAGCAGGTTATTCGCACAACTCGGGTTCGGGGGATTTGCCCTCGGCGTTTGGGAAACCGTCTACATGACCGCAATTTCCACCGCGGTCGCCTACCTTGCGGGGCTTCCGCTCGGAGTCCTTCTCTGCGTCACGGACAGGGACGGGCTCAAACCGATCCCCTGGCTGAACAAGATTGTGGGGTTTGCCGTCAATATTTTCAGAAGCATTCCCTTCATCATTCTCATCGTCGCGCTCATTCCCGCCGCGCGGGCGGTCGTGGGGACGAGCATCGGGAACGGGGCGATGATCTTCATGCTTTCCGTCGCCGCCGCACCCTATGTCGCGCGCATGGCGGAGAGTTCTCTCAAAGAAGTGGACAAAGGCGTCGTGGAGGCGGCCCGTTCGATGGGGGCGGGGACGTTCACGATCATCCGCAAGACGCTCCTGCCCGAGGCGAAGCCCTCGCTGATCGTGGGGGCCGTCATCTCCACGGTGACGGTGCTCGGTTATTCCGCCATGGCGGGGACGATCGCGGGCGGCGGGCTCGGCGCGATCGCCGTGACGCAGGCGAGGCCATCGGGCGCGGAGGACGTCATCTGGCTGTGCGTCGCGCTCACCGTCGTCATTGTCCAGATCTTGCAGGAGCTGGGCATGTATCTTGCGAAGCGTACCGACCGCCGCATCCAACGGCGCAGAAGGGGTAAAACCCAAAAAACCGCGGAAGAAGATCCGCACCGATCTTAAAAATTTATTATAAGGAGATAAAAACCATGAAAAAACTCATCAAAGGCATCTTTGCCGCAACGCTCGCCCTCGGGCTGACCTTTTCTGCCGCCGCCTGCGGCAGGAACATCGACACGGATCCCGACGTCATCGTCGTCGGCGCAAGCGCGACCCCGCACGCGGAGATCCTCGCCGTCATCAAAGAGGACCTTGCAAAGGCGGGGTATACCCTCGAGATCAAGACGTTTGACGACTATATCACGCCCAACACCGCGCTCGAGGAGGGGTCCGTCGACGCAAACTATTTCCAGCATACGCCCTATCTCAACACTTTCAACGAGGAATACGGCACCCATCTTACGGCGGTGGAGAAGATCCACTACGAGCCTTTCGGCGTTTACGGCAAGAACGTGACAAAAGAGCAATACGAAAGCGTCAAGACGGGAAGGACGATCCTTGTGCCGAACGACAGCAGTAACCTGACCCGTGCCCTCTTCGTGCTCAGGGACGAGGGCTATATCGAACTTCCCGACGGTGCTTCGCCCGCGCAAAATCTCACGGAGCACGACATTACGGACGCAAAGGGCAATACCGTCCGCCCCGTGCAGGCAGAGACGGTCGCCCAGCTCCTGCGGGAATCGGATAACGGGACGATCGCCGTCATCAACGGAAATTACGCCTTGCAGGCGGGGCTCAAGGCGGCAGACGCGTTCGCCTTCGAGGACGCACACGGGGACGCCGCACAGCTCTATGCGAATGTGATCGCCGTCAAATCGGGCAACGAGAACCATCCCAAGATCCAAGCGCTCCTGAAGGCGCTGAAATCGCAGAAGGTCATCGATTTCATCAACGAGACGTACGGCGGCGCGGTGCAGGCTGTCTTTTCGGTGTGACAGAGGATGAATTTTTACAATTTTGCGCAAATCGCGTGACAAACCGCTGTCCACCCTGTTATAATGTCTTTGTCTGACAACAGGAAAGGACATGCAGATTTATGGGCGCATGGGAAATTCTTAAAATCATCTTACAGATCCTCGGCGGGATGGGGACGTTCCTCGTCGGCATGAAAATGCTCTCCGAGAACATGACGCGGCTC
>CANRIY010000088.1 GCA_947630775.1 uncultured Clostridia bacterium
AATGCGGGAGGAGCTCCTTGGAACGGTCGGCGGGAAGGACAGATTCGACCTGATCTTTACGTCCTGCGGGAGCGAATCGGACAATCAGGCGATCTTTTGCGGCGGAAAGCGGGGCAATGTCGTCACGACCCAAGGGGAGCATGCGGCGGTCTTTTCCGCGGTTACGGAGCTTAAAAACCGCGGCGTCGAACCGAGGTTTGCGCCCGTAAAGGGGGACGGAAGCGTCGATCCCGACGCGCTCTTGTCTCTTATCGACGAAAAGACGAGCCTTGTGAGCGTCATCCATGTGAATAACGAGACGGGCGCTGTGAATGACATTGCGGCGATCGCAAAAGCCGTCAAAAAGAAAAATCCCCGCACGCTCTTCATGAGCGACGGCGTGCAGGCATACGGCAAGCTGAACTTTACGCTTTCTTCGGAGATCGACCTCTATTCGGTGAGCGCCCATAAGATCGGCGGGCTCAAGGGGACGGGGGCGCTCTTCAAGCGCAAGGGGCTCGCTCTCAACCCCTATATTTACGGGGGCGGACAGGAAGGAGGAGCGAGAAGCGGCACGGAGAATACCTTTGGCGTTGCGGTCTTTGCCTATGCCGCCGAAAAGAAATTCCGTACCCTCAAAGAGGACGCCGCGCGCCTCATTTCGTTGCGGGAAAAGCTCTTTTCGCTCCTGCAAGGGGATATTTTCACACGGATCTCACCGAAAGAGGGCTCTCCGTACATTCTCACCGTCTCTGCCGCGGGAATGCGCGGAGAGGTCTTGCAGCGCATGCTGTGGGACAGAGGACTCTGCGTCGGGACGGGCAGCGCATGTTCTTCAAAGAACAGATTCAGCCGCGTCATGACCGCCTGCGGCTATCCGCAAAGCATCCTCGACGGCGTTCTGCGCCTGAGCTTTTCGCCCGAAACAACGGACGGCGAGATCACGGAAGCGGCAAACATTCTGAATGAAACAGCAAAGGAATATATAAGGAATACATTTTAATGGAAAAAGTCGTCATTCTCCGCTATGCGGAGATCCATCTGAAAGGTAAAAACCGCGGGTATTTTGAACGCGTGTTCTCCACAAATTTGGAGCGTGCGCTCAAAGGGCTTCGCCATGAACTCCGCCGTACGAGCGGCAGATATCTTGTCGCCGCATTTGACGAGGAAAAATCGAACGAGATCATGCGCCGCGTGTCCCGCGTCTTCGGGGTCCATTCCTACTCGGCGGGACTTCTCGTTGCAAACGACGTGGAGAGCATTTTCGAAGCCGCAAGGCTCGTTGCGCCCGAGAGCGGCTCCTTCAAAGTGCAGACCCACCGCGGCGATAAGCATTATCCGCTCACTTCCATGGAGATCAGTGCCGAGATCGGCGGAAGGCTCCTCGGCGAGAATCATGCTCTCCGCGTGGACGTCCATACGCCCGAGCATACCGTCTATATCGATATCCGCGAAGGGGGAAAAGCGCTCGTATTCGGTTCCTTCGAGGACGGTTTACACGGAATGCCCGTCTCCACCGCGGGGAAGGGGCTTCTCCTCATCTCCGGCGGGATCGATTCTCCCGTGGCGGGCTATATGATGGCGAAGCGCGGGCTCACCGTGGAAGCGCTGCATTTCCACAGCTATCCCTATACCAACGAGGGCGCAAAGGAGAAGGTCGTCTCTTTGGCGAAGATCCTTTCGGAGTATACGCTCGTCCACCGCATCACCGCGGTGAGCGTGACGCATATTCAGGAAGAGATCCACAAAAAATGCGCCGCGGAGCTCAACGTGACTCTTTTGCGGCGGTTCATGTTCCGCATTGCCGAGAAGATCGCGGGGCGGGAGGGGGCGAAATGCCTCGTGACGGGAGAAAGTTTGGGGCAGGTCGCAAGCCAGACCTTGGAGGGGCTTACGTCATCGAACGCGGTCGTCTCGCTTCCCGTCCTTCGGCCCTTGATCGGTTTTGACAAAGAGGATATCATCGCCGTCGCGAAAAAGATCGGCACGTACGAGCTCTCTGTTTTGCCCTATGAGGACTGCTGTACCGTCTTTTTGCCCGACTTTCCCGCGATCAGACCTTCGCTTTCCTACATTGAGGAAGAGGAGAAAAAGCTCGACGTCGACGCGCTCGTGGAGGAAGCTCTTACGACGCGCGAAGTCATTCAGCTCTGATCTTCCCACCAATTTTCGGGCAGGGAAGAGCCACTTCCGACGTAGACGGGAGAAAGATAGACCGTTTCACCCTCGTGTCCGTGAAAGATCGGCGTCACGCTGTAACGGTAACTTTCTCCCGCGCGGACGGAGTTATCGCAGATATACTTTTGATATTTTCCCTGATAGATCGTGGTGACCGTGCCGCGATTTTCTCTTTTTATAATGTAATCATAGTACTCTGTCTGACATAGTACTATCTTTACGGCCCCATTTTTGACGGAAATCGTCGGCATATCGATTTGGGGAGAGGAATAGCGCGTGCTCATCTCCAAGGGGAGCGCGCTCTTTTTGAAGAGCTCCTTTCTGTCGGTGCAGAGCGGGGAAAGGGGATCCGAGAGGCAGATGCGGTGATTCTTTTCATATTCCTGCATGTCGATCTTCACTTCCTCGATCCCTTCGCACATGGAAAAATCCTGCGGCGTTCCGCGTTCGTACAAGGCGCGGAGAACTTGGAAGGCGATATTTGCGGGTTTTCCTCCGCCCGAAACATTGACGGGGGCATTGTCTCTGTTGCCCAGCCACACCGCCACGGTGTCCGCCGTCGTGTAGGCAATGGTGTAAGCGTCCGTGTTTCCGCTTTTTCCTTCGGCGGTCCCCGTCTTTGCGCAGACGTCATAGGGAAGAGAACGCAGTTTCTTCGCCGTTCCTTCCTTGACCGCCGTTTTGAGCATGTCGTTCACGAGATAGCTCGTCTCTTCCGAAAAGACGCGCGTCCCCTGCGGCTTGTGTTCGTAGAGCACCCTGCCCTTGCCGTCCTCGATGCGGGCGATCGCTGAAGAGGGGGCATAGCTTCCGCCCTTTGCAAGGGTCGCATAGCCGTCCGAGAGGGCAGGCAGCGAAAATCCTTCCCTCATGCCGCCCAAAGCAAGCGCAAGGGAACGGTCGTCTTGTTCGATCGGGAGCCCCATCTTTTCGAGATAGCCCGCCGCCCTGTCGCATCCGAGGCTGTTCAAGATCCTGACGGCGGGGATATTGACGCTGTGGGCGAGCGCATATCTTGCACTCATATATGTTCCGCTCGCTCCGCCCGCGTCGTCGGGAGAATATCCGCCGAAATCCGTCTTTTCGTCAAGAATGGGCGTCGCGGGGGAGATGATGTCCTCTTCGATGGCGGGAGCGTACACCAAAAGAGGCTTCAACGTGGACGCGGGGAGCCGTTTCGGCGTGCCGCAGGTGGAATAGAGCGCCTTGATCCCGTCCGTACGGTGATCCCGCACGAGGACGCACACGTCGGAATCGGCTTCCGTCTCCTCGAGTTTTTGCTGCAGGGAAGGGTCGAGAAAGGTATAGACGGAAATGGTACCGAAATTTCCCGTCTCCGCGTCGGGAAGGAGCTCCGAAAGTTCGTCGAAAACGATGGATAGATAACTGTCGGCATGTTCTCTGCGGGAGGGGGACAAAGGCAGGGAGACGCTTTTCGCCTCTTCATAGACGGAATCGGTAAGATAGCCCTGTTCTTTCATCAAAGAGAGGACGAAATCGCGGCGTTTTTTGCACGCATCGGCATTGCGGAAGGGGGAGTAGCGGTTGGGAGAGCGAACGAGGGCGGCAAGCATGGCGCTTTCGGCGGGGGAGAGCTGTTCCGCCTCCTTGCCGAAATAAAATTCCGAAGCGTTTGCGATCCCGAAGATATCGTGCCCGAAATAGATGGAATTGAGGTAGAGCTCGACGATCTCGTCCTTCGAATACTTTTTTTCGAGCTGTCTTGTCAGTTTGAACTCTTTTAACTTTCTTGCGATTGTCTTTTCGCTCGAAAGGTGGGTGTTTTTGATCAGCTGTTGGGAGATCGTGGAAGCGCCCTCGCGGAAGGAAAAGGTCTTGATGTTTTTGAGCGTCGCCCCGGCGATCCGCCTGTAATCGAGCCCGTGATGGCTGTAAAACCGCTTATCTTCGACGGCAATGAACGCTTGCGGCACATGGGCGGGGAGCTCGGAGAGCGCAACGCTTTTCCGCTTCGCCCCCTCGATCTGTTCGCCGTTCCCGTCATACAGGCGGATACAGGCGGTGGAGAGGGCGAGTTTGTTTCTGTCAAGCCTCACATTGGCAGTGACGCCGAAATAATAGAGAAGAAGAGCGAGCATCAAAACGAGCAGGACGCCCGCGACGATCAGGAATGCTTTTAAGACACGTTTCATCCGTGACAGTATGCGTATTCGCCGAAAATATAAGCATAAAGGCGTCAAACCGTGACGGGACAAGCCGCATGTTTTCGGCGGAACATAAAATCTTTTATGAAATCAAACGGCTTTTGTTGAAAGTTTTGTTTTTTTGTGCTATAATGACTCCGTATGAAGACATTACAGCAGATCGTCGATGAAAGCGAGAGGATCGTCTTTTTCGGCGGGGCGGGCGTTTCGACGGAGAGCGGGATCCCCGATTTCCGTTCCGAGGACGGGCTTTACCGTCAAAAATATACCGTTTCTCCCGAGACGATGCTCTCTCACGATTATTTTTTCTCGCATACGGAAGAGTTTTTCGCCTTTTACCGCGAGAAAATGCTTCCCCTTTGGGCGGAGCCCAACGCCGCGCACAAAAAGATCGCGGAGCTCGAAAAGAGGGGGAAGCTCATCGCCGTCGTCACGCAGAACATCGACGGGCTTCATCAGAAAGCGGGGAGCAAAACCGTCTTTGAACTGCACGGCACGGTGCACAAAAATACCTGCGTCAAGTGCCGCAAGAGCTATTCCGCGGAGGAGATCGCCGCTTCCAAAGGGATTCCGCGCTGCAGTTGCGGGGGGCTTGTGAAACCCGACGTCGTATTGTACGGGGAGCCGCTTGACTCCGAAACCGTAAACGGCGCCGTCCGCGCGATCGCTTCCGCCGATACGCTCATCGTGGCGGGGACTTCGCTCACCGTCTATCCCGCGGCGGGATTCGTGAGCTATTTCCGCGGGAAATATCTTGTGCTCATCAACCGCGACCCGACCCCCCTCGACGGGGCGTGCGACCTTGTCCTGCACGGAAAAGTGGGAGAAATTCTATCGGAAATACAATTATGAAATACCATATCGTCACTTACGGCTGTCAGATGAATGTGCACGAGTCCGAAAAGATCGCGGGGATCCTGCGCGAGAAGGGCTATACCGAAGAATCGGACATCGACAGCGCCGACATCATCGTCTTTAATACCTGCTGTATCCGCGAAAACGCCGAAAATCATGCGTTCGGCAATATCGGCGCGCTCAAACAGCGGAAGCGGGAGAATAAGGATCTCATCATTGCCGTCGGCGGGTGCATGGCGCAGGAGGAGGGGAAGGCCGCGCTCATCAAAGAGCGGTTCCCCTTTGTGGATATCCTTTTCGGCACCCATAATCTTTCGGAACTCGGCGCCCTCATCGACCGAAAAAAATCGCAGAAAAAGCGGGTCTTTTCTCTCAAAGAGGCGCGGGAGGAGACGGAGGACGGCATTACGCCCGTCCGTACGGGCTATCCCGGGGCGTGGGTCAATATCATGTACGGCTGTAATAATTTCTGTTCCTATTGCATCGTGCCGTATGTGCGCGGCAGGGAGCGCTCCCGCCGTGCGGAGGATATCGTCCGCGAGGTGGAGTCCCTCGCAAAAGAGGGGTATAAGGAGATCACCCTGCTCGGGCAGAACGTCAATTCCTACCGTGGCGAGGACGGGACGGATTTTCCCGCCCTTCTTGACCGTTGCGCTTCCGTCGAAGGGGACTTCCGTCTCCGCTTTATGACTTCCCATCCGAAGGACTTTTCCGCGGCGCTCGTATCTGTCATCAAAAAGCACAAAAAGATCTGCAACCAGATCCATTTGCCCGTGCAGTCGGGTTCCAACCGCATTCTTTCCCTCATGAACAGGCGCTACACGCGCGAAAAGTACCTCGAAGAGATCGCTCTTTTGAGGCGTGAGATCCCCGATTGCGCCGTGACGACGGATATCATTGTCGGCTTTCCCACCGAAACGGAGGAGGAGTTTCAAGAGACGCTGTCGCTTGTGAACGAGGCGGATTTTTCCTCGGCGTTCATGTTCATCTACTCCCCGCGCACGGGGACGAAGGCGGCGGCGATGGAGGGGCAGATCGAGGCGTCCGTCTCCAAGGACAGGCTTTCCCGCCTCATCGAAGCCGTCAACGCCCGCACGCGGGAAAAGAGCGCCGCCTATATCGGCAAGACGGCGGAGATCCTCTGCGAAGGGTACGACGAGAAGAAAAACTTGTATCTCGGGCGGGACGAGTACGGCAGAATGGGGTACTTTGCGAGCGGGAAGAACAGGATCGGCGAGTTTGTCTCGCTCAGGATCGACCGCGCGAACGGCATTTCCCTCTTCGGGGAACCGATCGGAGAATAACGGAGGAAGAAAATGGGACTTTCACCCATGATGGAGCATTGGCAAAAGGTCAAAGACGCCCATCCCG
>CANRIY010000089.1 GCA_947630775.1 uncultured Clostridia bacterium
CGCTCGTCACGGCGGAGAAGTCGATGAAGCCCGCCTTCGTGCGGTTCGCGATGATGTGCGCGAGCGTCGTCTTGCCGAGCCCGGGGGGGCCGTACAGGAGAACGTGGTCAAGCGCCTCGCCGCGCTGTTTGGCGGCCGCCATGTAGACTTTGAGGTTCTCCTTGACCTTATCCTGCCCGACGTAATCTTCGAGCGTCCTCGGGCGGAGAAGGTTTTCCTCCATGTCATATTCGTTTTTTTCACCGGAGAGGAACCGTTCCCCGCCGAATTCTTCCTCAAACATATGTCACTCCTCACATGCCTCTCAGGGCGAGAGACAGGATCTCTTCGACGCTCTTCGCCCCGCCGCCGCGGGCGCGCTCGACGGCACGGACGCTCTCCTGCCGCGTAAATCCAAGCCCCATCAGCGCGGAGACCGCCTCGTCGTCCGAGGGATCCGCGGGTACGGATGCCCTGCCGCCCACGCTGTCCGCCCCGAGGAGTTCGTCCGCGGAGATCTTTCCGAGAAGTTCCAATATAATGCGCTCCGCCGTCTTTTTGCCGAGCCCCTTGACGGCGCACAGCCGCTTGCTGTCTGCAGAGGCGATCGCCTCGGAGACCTCGGAGGGGCGCATGGAGGAGAGCACGCTCATCGCAAGCCTTGCCCCGACGCCCTGCACGGACGTGAGCCTTAAAAAGAGCGCCTTCTCCTGCGGATCCGCAAACCCGAACAGGGTAATATCGTCCTCCGACACTTTGAGATAGGTATACACCTCTCCCTCTTCCCCTTTGGGAACGCCCGAGAGGCGGGAAAACGCCGCACCCGAGCAGACGACTTCATACCCCACCCCGTTTACCTCAACGAGGACGTATGCGGGATCCAGATATTTTACCGTTCCTTTCAAGTAACCGATCATAGAAAACTCCTTCCTGTTTCCGCCGGAAAAAATCTATCTTACGCCGAACAGCGACGAAAATCTGCTGGTAAACGCATGGCAGAGCGCGACGGCAAGGGCGTCGGCGGCGTCGTCGGGACGGGGGATCTCCTTCAGGCGCAGATGGGAAGCCGTCACCCGCTGCATCTGCTGTTTGTCCGCCGCCCCGTAGCCCGTGAGCGCCTGTTTGATCTGGTTGGGCGTATACTCGAAGATCTTCCCGCACCGCTTGTTGCAGGTGAGGAGCATCACCCCTCTCGCATGGGCGACGGCAATGCCCGTCGTGATGTTTTTGGAGAAAAACAGCTCCTCCATGGCGGCTTCCTCGGGCGCGAATTTGTCGAAGATCGCATTGAGTTTTTCTTCAAGAATACAGAGGCGGACGGGAAAACTTTCGCCCGCGGGCGTTTTGACCGCGCCGAAGTCCACGGGGTAGCAATTCCCCCGCGCGTCCTTTTCGATGACGCCGTAGCCCATCGTGCCGTATCCCGGATCAAGCCCCAAAATGATCATACGTTTATTTTACAATAAAAAACGCCTTTCTGTCAAGGGACGCTTGCTTTTTTTCGGGAAAAGATGTACAGTAATTGCGGAGAAAACAGCATGATCGAAGAAAACGTCCGTAAAATCTTACACGAGATCGAAGGCGGCAACGGGAAGGGAGAAAAGATCACCCTCGTCGCCGCGACCAAGACGCGCACGCCCGAAGAGATCTGCCGCGCGATCAAGGCGGGGATCGGGGCGGTCGGCGAAAACAAGGTACAGGAGTTCTGCGCCAAATTCGGCCTGATCGACGGCGCAGAGCGGCACTTTATCGGCAATTTGCAGACGAATAAGGTGAAATACCTCATCGGGCGGTGCGATCTCATCCACTCGGTGGGCAGTATGCGCCTTGCGGAAGAGATCTCCCGACTGTCCGTCCGCGCAAACGTCACGCAGGACATCCTCATCGAGATCAACGTCGGCGGGGAAGCGTCCAAGGGCGGCTTCCCTTATGAAGAAGCGGAAACCGCGCGAAAGCAGATCTCCGCGCTCGGCGGGATCTCCGTCCGCGGCTTTATGGCGATGCTTCCCGAAAGCGAAGATCTCGCCCTTCTCACCCCTCTCGCCCTGAAAATGCGCCGCCTCTTCGAGAGTGCGCGGGAGAGGGACGAAAAAATTTCATACCTCTCCATGGGAATGAGCGGCGACTGGCGCCTGTGCGTAGAGCAGGGCTCCAACATGATCCGCCTCGGCACGGCGATCTTCGGGGAGAGGAACTACGCACAGAACGTCCCGCATGATACGGTTATTTCCCCTTCCGACGGGGAATAAAGGAGGAGAAGGAGAACTTATGCCGTCCGCTATTACACATGAACTCATTGCAAAGAGCGCCCTCGCCCTTCTTCCCAAAGAGGAGCGGGCATTCGCGGAAGCCGCGCCCGAGTATTTTTATTTAGGGGCGCAGGGTCCCGACCTCTTTTTCTTCTACCGTCCCCTCTCGAAGGAATACAACTTCGGAAAACTCCTGCACCGCGGAAGGCTGTACGAATGGTTTTCGGCGCTCCTCGAAGGCTTAAAAACACGGCAGGGAGAGACGCTCGAAAAGTGCCGCGCCTATGCGCTGGGATTTTGCACCCACCTTGAGGGGGATTCATCCTTCCACCCCTTCGTCTATACCTATATGGCGGAAAATCATCTCAAAAAACGGGAGCACCAGCGGATCGAGAACGACTGGGACGTCTATTTTGCGGCGACCTTGGAAGAAAAGACGGTCTACGGGTACGATTTTCCCTTCGATCTGAAAAAAATCGCCCGCGAAGGCGTCCTGTACGGGTATGTTTCCGAAGCCGCCGCCCGCATGGGCAGGACATTCCAAAAGAGGGCGTTTTCGCAGATGATGCTTCTCTTCCGCCGCTACCTCATTCATTTTCACAAGAGACATTTGCGTTTTCTTTTGCCCTTTGCCTCCAAGCTCTACCCCAAAAAGATCCCCGATCGGGGCGTGATCGGGGGAGAAGAATTTTTCAGGCAGAGCGGAGAAAAGGCGGCGGACGCGGACGACTTATTCCTCGCCTCGGCAGACGCCGCCGCCCGCCGCATGCAGGATTTTTTACGGGCGGTTGAAGGGTCACCTCTCCCCCACACCTTCTCGCGCCACCTCTTGACGGGAGAATTGATGGATTGAGGGGGACCCCAAGCCCTACCCCCTCTGGGGGGGAGGGTGGCACGGCACAAGCCGTGACGGATGGAGGGGGAGTAAGGTTGGCATGATCCCCCCCACCACCGCCTGCGGCGGAGCCGTCTCGGGTAGGTAGCGTCCTGCCCTCGGTCACCGTTCGCGCCTCTGATGCGCTCACTCATGTCGCAACGCGCCAAGGATTATCAATCCTTGGCAGGACGCGTTGCTCCACCCCAGAGGGGGTAGGCCTTGTGCAGAGCGACGGGGCGAGCAAAGAAATGAACGAAACATTCCAAATTACGGCGCGAAGCAAAACCACGCTTTTGCGGCAGCGCACTCAATTTGCCGAACCCTTTCGGCTTAATGTCCTGTGAAACAGAACGGGGACGGCCGAATCGCTTCTACAAGGCAAATTCACTAACCCCTCGCTCGTATTTATTTTGAAAGTCCGCCCTACTCGGGCGGACTTTCATAAAGAAATCGAGCGAAATAAAATCACTTGCCTTAGGCGGAATTCACTTCCGCCGTGGGCGACTCAATTTGTCGAACCCCTTCGGCTTAATGTCGTAACAAGCGTACGAGACAGTGACTCAATATCCCAAAAATGTAACTTTCCTCGCTCGTATTTGTTTTGCGCTCGCGCCGACAAGGCGCGAGCGCAAAAGAAATCGAGCGAAAAATCTCATCTCTTCGAATAAACGCATCCGCAGTAGTTCTGGCGGTAAAGGCCGTACTCCCGCGAGAGCTCTACGGAGCGCAGATATCCGCCCCGCTTTTTGAAATCGGACGGAAGGTAGGTTAGGCCGTACTTTTCCGCCGCCGCAAACCCGATTTGATTGATCGCGTCGCTGTTTTTGAGCGGGGAGACGGTGAGCGTCGTCCCGAATAAGCCGAACCCGTGCTCCTTTGCGGCCGCCGCCGTCCTCCCGAGGCGGAGCGCAAAACAGCGCATGCACCGTGCGCCGCCCTCCTTTTCGTTCTCATAGCCGCGGGCGACGGCGGCAAACGCCTCGCTCTCGTAGCCGCAGTCGAGAAGGTCGGCAAGCCCAGTCTCTTTCAAGAGCCGCACCTGCTCCCCCTTGCGGCGGAGGTACTCCTCTTCGCTGTCGAGATTGGGGTTGAAGTAAAAGACCGTCGTCTTTACGATCGGCGCGACCTGCGTGAGGCAATACGAGGAGCAGGGCGCACAGCAGCTGTGCAGAAGGAGCCGCTCCCCCGCATGCGCCTTTAAGACGGCGAGCATTTCTTTGTCGTAATTGACTCTGTTCATAAACAAAAGCCTCTTCGCGCGGAAGAGGCGTGATTTTTTCTGCTGAAGCGCTTACTCCCCGCCGCCGTCGAGTTCCGCCGCTTCGTCCGCGTCCTCGAAATCCTCGTACTGGTTGCAAAACTCCGCAAATACTTCGTCAAGAAGTTCGTCGTCCTCGATGGTCTCGAGCTCTTCGTTGTCCTCGTCGCCGACGATATGGTAGATGGCGATCTCCTCGCCCTCATCATCATTCTCCGCTTCGGCGGCTTCCTCGGCGGGGGCGAGCGCGATATACCACTCCCCCTTGTATTCAAAGGTCATCAGGTGCTCGAACTTCAGGGTGTTGCCGTCCTCGTCCACAAGCTCGACGAGGCTGTCGTCATCATAGTTGTTGCTTTCTTCGATCATAATTCGCCTCCTTTTTTATGTTTTGCGAGATATCCCTCAAGGATGTATGCCGCCGCAAGGGAATCGACGCTCTTTTTCTTTTTATCCTTTTTGGAGCTGACGCCCATTGTGCATAGATCCTGCCGCGCCTGAAGGGTGGTAAAGCGTTCGTCCTCGGTGTAGACGGGAAGTTCGGTCGCCCCCTGCAGGGCTTCCAAAAAGCGCCGCGTGTAGGCCGTCTGTTCGCTCTCGCTCCCGTCCGCATTGAGGGGAAGCCCGCAGACGATCGCGCTTGCCCCCCGTTCCCGCGCGATCTTCGCAAGGGCGGCTGCATCCGCAGAGAAATCGCCGCAACGGAAATAGGTGTCCCCGGGCATCGCGTATTCCCCGAAGGGATCCGAATAGGCGACGCCGACGCGCTTCCTTCCGATATCGAATGCAATGAGCTGTTCCATAACGGGATTATAGCACATTCCGCATCAAAAGTAAACGCTTTTCAAAGAGGGAGACCCGAAAATCCTTCTCAGCGCATGGGCGGATAGTACATCGGGGGGATCTGCGGCGGATATTGCGGGGTTTGCGGCCGCACGGGGGGATAGGTGTTCGCTTCCCCTCTCTTCGCGGCGGGCGATGCGCTCTCTTCCTTGGGCGTGGCGAGTTCCACGATGATGAGGGTGAGATAGCACAAAAACACGGGCAGGAAGAAGGTGCGGATCGCAAAAAACCAGCTCAGGAACATTTCGCCGCTGAGTTCCGCGCCGCTGTACGACATGCAGGTGCGGAACACGAATTCCAGCACGATCACGACGGTGAGATAGATCACATTGCCCCTCAGGTAGGAGATGCGGTCGTCACGGCTCGTGCGCAGGAGTTCGCGGCGCATGACCGAATTCATCAGAAGAAGCATTGCAAGCCCCAAGACCGGCGAGAAGAGATGGGCGTACAGAACATAGATGAACGCCGTTGCGCCGCCGTCCGTCGTCATACTGCCGCGGAAGAGTTCGAGCACCCCGTCGATGGCCTGTTCGCCGAAGGGCTGTACGAAATATCCGTACATGATCCAGACGACCGTCCCCGTCACGAGGAGTTTGACAAGATCCATGACCATGACCGAAGCGGGGACCCGCCTTGCCCAACTGCTTGCAATGCTCGCAAGGAAGCAATATCCGATCATGACTGCGATCGAAACAGTCGTCAAAATGCCCATCTCCGTCCGCGTAAAGGCACAGGCGAAGATAAAAAAGAGGGTGTAACTTCCGAACGTCGAACCGAGCGCCCCCTTGCACGTCGTAAAGCACGAATAGAGGCGTTTGTCTTCCTTGCTTGAAAGGCGGCTCAGGGCGCCGATCCCGCGGATGAGCGCCGCAATGAGCGGAATGAACAGGATAAAATACAGGACACCCATCAGCATGGAGGCGAAATAGACGTAGGAGTTCGCACTCCGGTAGGAGAAGACGGTGATGATCGAATTGATCGCGGTGATCGGGTTCATGCTCTTCCCGAACACATCGACCCCGCCGCAGAGGAAGAGCGCCAAAACCGCAAGCTGTATGCAGAAAGAGAGAATGCACGAGATGACAAAGAAGATCCCTCTTCCGCTCTTTTTCTGAGGCTCCTTCGGCTTTTGCGGCGGACGTCCATAGACGGGCGCATTCTGCCGCGGCGGCGCGGGTTGCGGACGCACGGGCTGTTGCGCAGCCGGCATGTAGACGAACTGCACGGGTTGCTGAGGATATACGGGCTGTCCCTGCACGGGCTGTTGCGGATATACGGGCTGTCCCTGTACGGGTTGCTGCGGGTATACGGGCTGTCCCTGCAC
>CANRIY010000090.1 GCA_947630775.1 uncultured Clostridia bacterium
AGGAGCGGACTCCCCTGACGCAGGGGGAGGGCAAGCAGGAGCGGACTCCCCTGACGCAGGGGGAGGGCAAGCAGGAGCGGACTCCCCTGACGCAGGGGGAGGGCAAGCAGGAGACCCCACCCCTGACGCCGAAGGGGCGGACTGCGTTCCTCGGGATTCTTCACTGCGTTCAGAATGACGCGGTTCTTCCACAGAATGACGCGGTTCTTCCGCAGGGAGAGACGTTTCTTCGAGGGAAGCGGTCACGTTCTCGCCTCCCCCCTCGCTGAGGGAAGGGTTCCCATTCTCGCCTCCCCCCTCGCTGAGGGGGGAGGGTAGGGTGGGGGGTGCCTCTTCCTCCTCCCCGAGCCCGTCCTCGCCGTGGAAGGCGCAATACCCGCCGAGCGGAATGAGGCGCACCGCAAAGAGCTCCCCCGTCTTCTTCCGCCTGATCTTACAGAGTGCGGGACCGAACCCCACGGAAAACTCGTCGATCTTGAATTTCAGGAGCCGTCCCGCGAGATAATGCCCGAATTCATGAATGGTGATCATCACGAGAAGGATCAGGATCGCAAGCGCGACGGATCCGATCGTTCCCCAGACGCTCATGAGATTAGATTCCATAGATCATACGCCGCGCCTCCTCCCGCGCCCGTGCGTCCGCGCGGGATAGCGTCTCGAAGCTGTCCGCATCCTCGCGGGGAAGCCTTCCGAGCGCTTCTTCGACAGTTTCGGCAATTTGCAAAAAGCCTATTCTCCCTTCTATGAAGGCATGCACGGCGATCTCCGCCGCCCCGTTGAGCACCGTCGGGCACGTCCCGCCCGCCTTTCCCGCTTCGACCGCAAGGGTAAAACAGGGGAATTTTTCCACGGGCAGACGCTCGAAATGCAGGGTGCCGACCGCCGTCAAATCCAGTTCGTTGAGGCAGGGCAGGCGCTTCGGATAGGTGAGCGCGAGCTGAATTGGCAGGCGCATGTCCGGGAACCCCAGCTGCGCAAGGTACGCGCCGTCCTCGAATAAAACGAGGGAGTGCACGATACTTTCGGGGTGGACGACCGCCTCGATCTTTTCGAAGGGCGCGCCGTACAGCCATTTCGCCTCGATAATCTCGTACCCCTTGTTGAGCAGGGTCGCGCTGTCGACGGTGATCTTCGCCCCCATCTTCCATGTGGGGTGGCGGAGAGTCTCCGCCGCCGAAACGGATGTGAGCTTTTCGGGCTCCGTATGCAGAAAAGGCCCCCCGCTCGCCGTGAGGATCAATTTTTTGAAGGGAGTGTCCCGCCGCATGCCGAGGCACTGGAAGAGGGCGGAATGCTCGCTGTCGACGGGAACGATCTCCGCGCCGCTTCTCCTTGCCGCCCGCATCACGAGTTCGCCGCCGCAGACGAGGCTCTCCTTGTTCGCAAGGGCGACCGTTTTCCCCTCTTTGAGTGCGGCGAGCGTATACTTGAGCCCCGCAAAGCCGCCCGCGGCGATCAAGGCGACGTCGCAATCGTTGAAGAGGGCGGCGTAGGAAGAGATCTCGGAGGCACAGCAGGCGATCTTAGGGCGGAACTCCTCTTTGAGCGCGGCAAGCGCCGCCCTGTCGCTGCCCGCGACGAGCGTTGTAAAGCAAAATTCGTTGTTGTGGCTGCGGACGACCTCGGCGACCTGTCTGCCGATGCTTCCCGTACAGCCGATGAGTGCGATCTTTTTCATATCCGATTGAAAACGCCCGCTGTGCGGCGGGCGCTGTTCCCAAATTATGGTATGCGGATCAGCCGAAAATCATGATCCTTGCGACCATGACGAGGCAGACGATCAGTCCCGCGTAGAGGGAAGAATCGATCCTGTCGAGGATCCCGCCGTGCCCGGGCAGGAGATTGCCCATGTCTTTGATGCCGATCTTGCGCTTGATGGCGCTCTCCGCGAGGTCCCCGAGCTGTGAAAACGCCGCCGTAAAGACCCCGAGTCCGATGAAGAAGAATGCTTCGAGCCAGCTCAACGTAAAGATCCCGCCGAGCTGCCCCTGCAATACGCCCGTCCCGTCGAGCAGGGTGAGCCCGTAGTAGCAGAAGAAGATCACCGTCGCCCCGAGCGCCCCGCCGAAGAGCCCCCCGAGCCCGCCGACGACCGTCTTTTTGGGGGAGACGTGCGGCGCCATCTTCTTGGGGAATTTTTTGCCGAACCATTTCCCGAAGAGAAGGGCAAAGGAGTCGACAAAGGGGCAGAGCACAAAGACGAACAAGAGTGCAAGTTCGGAATAGATCTCGAGATGATTGCACACGGCAAGCACGACGAGGAAGTTCGAGGGATAGATGAGCGCGAAGAGCGCATAGCCCGTCGATTCGAGCGAAGTCGCCTCGTGGCGGAACACGAGGAGCGAGAGGAGCGCCGCGAGTCCCGCAATAAACACCCCGCTCGTGATGAATACCGAATAATTTCTGCCGACCGCCGTCGAAGGATCCGCGCCCGGTTTCGGCGCCATGATCTTGAGAATGTCCGAAAAGATGAAGTCGCTCACCGCATAGGTCGCGACGAGAAGGGTCGCAAAGAGCATGACGATGACCCTCTGCGGCTTTGTGACCTTATCGCCGAACGCGCGGAGCATCTCGTAGGTGCCGACGACGGTGAAAAAGACGAGAAGGGCGTCGAAGAAGAGATCGCTCACAAACAGTTTGAGCGCAAAAAAACCGAGAAGGACGGTACACCAAACGATCCCCGTGAGAAGCCGTATATTGAACTCCGACATCTTACGGGCGGGCTGTTCTGTCTCCATAGAAAACTCCTTTGTTACAATTTTCCGAATCTTCTCTCGCGCTTTTCATAAGATGCAAGCGCCTCGTCGAAGTCCCTGTCCGAAAAATCGGGGAACATCTTTTCGGAAAAATACAGTTCGGCATACGCCGCCTGATACAGTAAAAAATTGGAAAGGCGCATCTCCTTCCCCGTACGGATCATGAGATCGAGGGGCGGGAAGTCCTTGGTGTACAGAAGGGCGGAAAATTCCTCTTCGGTGAGTTCCTTCCCCTCTTTTACGGCACGGTTGACGGCGGAGAGGATCTCCTGCCGTGCGCCGTAGCCGAGTGCAAGGGCGAGCGTGCCCTTTTCGCCCCCCGCGGTGCGCTCTTCCCCCGCGCGGATGATCGCGCGGATATCTTCGGGGAGAAGGCCGATGTCCCCGATGACGCGGAGAGTTACACCCTTCTCTTTCAGCCGCTCCGACTGTGCGGGAAAGTAGTCCCGGAACAGGGAATAGAGCCCGTCGAGCTCTTCCTTGGGGCGGGAGAGATTTTCGGTGGAGAGCGCGAAGAGCGTGAGGCACACGATCCCGCGTTCAAAGGCATGATCCGCGAGGGCGATCATGCGCTTCAGGCCCGCACGGTGTCCTGCGCCGCGCGGCAGAAGACGCTTTTTCGCCCATCGCCCGTTTCCGTCCATGATGATCGCAACATGCTTCGGAACCATCAGACGGTCATGAGCTCCTTTTCCTTATCCTTCACGCATGCGTCGATGGTCTCGATGGCCTTCGAGACGGTCTTCTCGATGTCGATCTCGCAATTCTTGCTCTCGTCCTCGGAGAGCTCCTTGTTCGTCTTCATCTTCTTGATGGCTTCCATCGCCTCTCTGCGTACGTTGCGCGCGGCGACCTTGGCGTCCTCGCCCATCTTGCGCACTTGCTTGACAAGATCCTTTCTGCGCTCCTCGGTGAGTTCGGGGAAGACGAGACGGATGACGGTGCCGTCGTTCGTGGGCGTGATGCCGATATTGGAAGCGAGGATCGCCTTCTCGATCGCCTTCAAAAGGGATTTATCCCACGGGGAGACGACGAGGCATCTCGCGTCGGACACGGCGACGTTGCCGAGCTGCTGCAAGGGGCTCATGCCGCCGTACGCTTCGACCTGTATCTTGTCAAGAATGTGCGGATTGGCGCGGCCCGCACGGATCGCAGCATAATCGTCCCGCAACACGTTGACGCATTTGTCGAGTTTATCTTCGAGCACCAGATCAATTTCTTCCACTTTTTCGTTGTCGATCATAATTTCACTCCTTATTCGGTTTATTTTATTCGGTCGTTCGGTTGGAGATCAACGTCCCCAAGTTTTCCCCGCAGACGGCGCGGACGATGGGATCCTTTTCGCCCAGCCCGAACGCGAGCACGGGGATGTCATTCTCCATACACATGGTCGCCGCGGTCACGTCCATCGCCTTGAGGCCCTTCGAAACGATCTCGGAAAAGGTGAGCTCCTCATACTTTTTGGCGTGCGGATTTTTGGCGGGGTCGGAATCGTAGATCCCGTCCACATTCTTCGCCATGAGAAGGACGTCCGCGCCGATCTCGCAAGCCCGCTGGGCGGCGGCGGTGTCCGTAGAACAGTAGGGATTTCCCGTGCCGCACGCGATGATGACGATCCTGCCCTTTTCGAAGTGGCGGAGCGTCTTTCTCAGGACATAGGGCTCCGCAACGGAGATCATATTGAGCGCGGTCTGCACGCGGACGGGAATGCCGCGCTGCTCGATCGCGTCCATCATCGCAAGGGAGTTCATGACGGTGGCGAGCATGCCCATCTGATCGGCCGTCGTGCGCTCCATCTTGGTGCCCTGCCTGCCCCGCCAGAAGTTCCCGCCGCCGATGACGAGGGCGATCTCCACGCCCATTTCGTGCACTTTGACGAGCTGGTCTACGACCATGGATACGACGTTTTCGTTGAGCCCGAATTTTTGCTCGCCCGCGAGCGCCTCGCCCGAGAGTTTCAATACGATGCGTTTGTATTTCGGATTCATATTTTCCGATCCTTTACCGATTTTTTCCAGTATACCACACATTCGCGGAAATTGCAATCAATATCGTAAATTTCTTTTTGACGCCCGCAGACAGCAAAAAACGGACGCCCATGCGCCCGTTTCCATTGTCCCCTCGGCTCCCCCTTTGAGAATCGCGTCATCCTGAGCCGCCGTCTTTATGCCCCCTCCCGAGGAGGGGGAGTAAGGGGGTGGGCAACGTTGCAGCATCATCGCCCCCTTACCGCGGCATCCTGCCCCGCGCACGTCACTACCGCGGCATCCTGAGACAGTGAGTCATACGAAGTCCGAATCGCAAGTCCCGAAGGATCCCGATAAACGAAGTCCGAACTTTCATCCCCGGGATTCTTCGACTCGCCGCAAGGGCAGCGGCGGCTCAGAATGACGCTACCCCTCGGCTCCCCCTCGAGGGGGAGCTGTCGAGGCACAGCCGAGACTGAGGGGGTGTCATTCCAAATCCTACACCTTATTCCGTCACTTTCGCGCCGTTCTTGATCTTGATCCCGAGGGGTTGCAGATCGACATAGGCGCCGTTGTTGTCCGAGGACAGCTTCACCCCGTCCGCTTCGGTATAGAGATTTTGCGCCTCATTATTTTCGATAACCGCGATATCCGTCGCATTATCCTTGAAGGTGTTTCCCTCCATGGTGACCTTATAATTGCAGCAAACGACGAATCCCTTCGTCCCCTCAACGGTGTTGTTCTTCACGGTCCCGCTCCCCTCGAGATAGGCGGGCTGGCGGAGCGCCTTGAAGGTATTCCCCTCGATGAGATATCCGCTCACGCCTGCGTTGAATACCATCGCGCGGGTGACATCGTTGTCCCCGTTCTCGTATTTGCCCGTAAATGTGCAGTTCTTGACCGTCAGATCGTTCCTTTCGGCATGGATGAAAGAGAAGGACGCGCCCTGCTTGTTCGTCTTGGAGAAGGTGATCCCCTCGACCGTGACCCCTTCCGCCGACACGGTGAGAACGTTATCCTCCGACGCCGTCTCGAAGACGGTATATCCCGCCTCGCCGCGGATCGTCACCGCTTTGCCGACCGAAATACTCTCGTCGATCTGGTACGTCCCGTTGGAGACCTCGATGACGGCGCCGTCGTCCGCCGCCGCGATCGCCGCGGAGAGCGTCTCGTACTCCTGCCCGCCGATCGTGACTTTGTCCGATTCGCCCAGAACGGTGACACTGCAGGAGGCATTCTTGCCGCCCGCCGCCGCCGTGATGTTCGCCGTCCCCGCGGAGACCGCCGTCACCGTGCCGCCGCTCACCGTCGCGACCGCATTCGACGAACTCGTCCATGTCACGGCCTTGTCCGTCGCATTTGCAGGAGAGACCGACGCGGCAAGTTTGACGGTCTCGCCGATTTTCAGGACGGCTTCCGTCTTATCGAGCGTCACACCCGCCACGGCGACCGTCTCATCCTTATTGTCCGTGTCCTTGTTCCCGCAGGCGGAGATGCCGAGCAGACAGAAAACGGCGAGAAAAACCGAGAAACAACTCAAAAATCTCTTCATAACTACTCCTTTTGGCGGCAGTTGCACCGCCCTCGCCTCTATTATGCCCTTTCCCGCAAAAAATACATCCCCCGCGGAAAATTTTGGGAAAAAAGCTCTTACCGCGTCATCCTGAGCCGATCAGGTTGTACAAAGTCCGAACGGAGCTCAGGATGACATCATTTGGAACACCGTGTCGAAATCCGCCGCGCCCCCTGTCATTTCGAGCAAGGCGCCCGCGGCGAG
>CANRIY010000091.1 GCA_947630775.1 uncultured Clostridia bacterium
CATGTCATTTCGAGCAAGGCGCCCGCGGCGAGTAGCCGCGGGCGCCGCCGTCGAGAAATCCCGGCAAGGGAAGCGGTAGAGATGTCTCGACAAGCTCGACATGACAAAATAAAAGCCTCCCCCTTGGCTCACTTTGTTCACCACTTCCCCCTAAAAGGGGCAGCGAGGGGCGAGGGACGAACCCCACCACATGTCATTTCGAGCAAGGCGCCCGCGGCGAGTAGCCGCGGGCGCCGCCGTCGAGAAATCCCGGCAAGGGAAGCGGTGGAGATGTCTCGACAAGCTCGACATGACAAAATAAAAGCCTCCCTTTTTTGGGGGGGAGGCTCCGCCGCAGGCGGTGGTAGGGGGGATGATGTCCGCCTTATTCCTTTCCGATGTACGCCGCGGGCGGGCAGAGCGCAACCGCCGCAACATTCGCCGCCGCGGGATTCATTGTGACATTTCCCTTTTTGTCGATCGTCCCGTCCGTGCAGGTAATCGTATAATTCCCTGTTTCGATATCCCAATACGAACCTTTTGTAATCAAATTCCATTGATCCACAGTCCCCTTATATTGAATGCTTGTCAGCGAACTGCAATCCCTGAACGCGTACATTCCGATTTCGGTCACGCTGTCGGGAATCGTAATGCTTGTCAGTGAACTGCAATCCTTGAACGCTCCATATCCGATCGAGGTCACGCTGCCGTCACTCGGGATCTCGCTTGCTTTGCACCCCGCAATCAAAGTTTTGCTTTCCGTCTCGATCAAACAGTTCCCGTCGCTATGATAGACAGGATTGCCCTGCGCTACCTCTATGCTTGTAAGCGAACTGCAATCCCAGAACGCATCGCTTCTGATTGAGGCCACGCCGTTTCCGATTGTCACGCTTGTAAGCGAACTGCAACCATAGAACACGCCACTTCCAATCTCCGTCACGCTGTCGGGAATTGTTATGCTTTCAAGCGAACTGCAACACTCGAACGCTCCATATCCGATCGAGGTCAATTTGCTGTTTGTCCCGAATGTCACGCTTGTAAGTGAACTGCAGCCCGAGAAAGCCATATCTCCAATCGAAGTCACGCTGTTTCCGATTGTCACGCTTGTAAGTCCGCTGCAATCTTGGAATGCATCTTCCCCAATCTCTGTCACGCTGTCGGGGATCGTTACTGCTCCTTTGATCGCTTTTGGGATAAGCAAAAATTCTGATTTTGTTTTGTTATACAAGATCCCGTCTTGACTGCTATAATTCGGATTACTTTCATCTACTGTAACATTTTCAAGACTGTCGCAACCATAGAACGCATCCCATTCGATCGAAGCAACGCCGTTTCCGAGTGTCACGCTTGTAAGCGAACTGCAACCATAGAACACGCCACTTCCGATCGAGGTCACGCTGTCTGGAATCGTAATGCTTTCAAGCGAACTGCAATTATAGAACGCGCTGCGTCCGATCTCGGTCACGCTGTCGGGGATCTCTATGCTTGCAAGCGAACTGCAACCATAGAACGCTTCCATCCCAATCGAGGTCACGCCGTCAGGGATCTGAATGCTTGCAAGCGAACTGCAACCGGAGAACGCATATCGTCCGATTTCGGTCACGCTGTCGGGAATATTAACGCTTGTCAGTGAACTGCAATTATAGAACGCATGATCTCCAATCGAAGTCACGCTGTTTCCGATTGTCACGCTTTCAAGCGAATTGCACCAATAGAACGCATCCTCTCCGATTTCGGTCACGCTGTCGGGGATCGTTACTGCTCCTTTGATCGCTTTTGGAATAAATATGAATTCTGTTTTTGCCTTGTTATACAAGATCCCGTCTTGACTGCTATAATTCGGATTACTTTCATCTACTGTAACATTTTCAAGACTGTCGCAACCATAGAACGCATCCCATTCGATCGAAGCAACGCCGTTTCCGAGTGTCACGCTTGTAAGCGAACTGCAACCATAGAACACGCCACTTCCGATCGAGGTCACGCTGTCTGGAATCGTAATGCTTTCAAGCGAACTGCAATTATAGAACGCGCTGCGTCCGATCTCGGTCACGCTGTCGGGGATCTCTATGCTTGCAAGCGAACTGCAACCATAGAACGCTTCCATCCCAATCGAGGCCAATTTACTGTTCGTCCCGAATGTCACGCTTTCAAGCGAACTGCAAGTCGCGAACGCATCATCTGCGATTGTTATTGTATTGGTGCGAATGGTATAACTACCCGATATTGTGTTCTTCGCCTCGATCAAATGATTACCGATATACAGCACACCGCTTGAATCCCAATGACTTTGATCGTTATAATACGCCGTGCCGTGGAACGCATCCCATCCGATCGAGGTCACGCTGTCGGGGATCTCTATGCTTGCAAGCGAACTGCAACCATCGAACGCTTTCCATTCAATCCAAGTCACGCTGTCTGGAATCTCAATGCTTGTCAGCGAACTGCAATCTTGGAACGCATAGAATTCGATCCAAGTTACAGGTTTTCCACTATAACCATAGGGAATCACAACACGATCCAAGGCTGTACTTTTATCCCAAGCTACAGAATATGCTTCATCACCATTTGAGGAATAGATAAATGGGGAATAGATAAGTCCCTTCTTTGTGTATTCCAATTGTTCACCGCAACCCGTACAACGGTTATCCACTCCATAGGTGTGAATATGCAATTCATAGTTGCATTCCGTACAAAAGTTATCTTCCCCGAAGGAGTGTTCTGTCACTTGCGTTGTCGCCTCGGGGTGGCAAGTGGCAACATGCCAATGACCTTCTTCGCTCGATTCCCATTCCTCCGCAAAGGTATGGGTATGCTGATAGTGGCATTCCTCGCATTGATATTGCGCGTCGTAGGAATGTCCTTCCGTCACGACCTTCCCGCAGACAGAGCAGATACTCGTGTGCCCGCTTTCGGTCTTGTCGGTGTATTCGCCGAAAGTGTGTCCGACGTGCTCGTAATCGCATGTTGTACATTTGCCATTCTCGTATGTATGGGCGCCGACGTCCCCGCGTTCCTCGGAATGGCTGCAAGTGGCGGCATGCCAGTGGCCGCTCTCGTCGCTCGACCAAGTCTCCGCATACGTATGCGTATGGCCCGACGGAGTCGAACCGCCGTCGCCCGACGAATTGCCGCTTGACGAGCCACCGCCACCGTTTCCGCCAAGTCCGCCGCACCCCGCGAGGCCGAGGCATAAACACAAGACTGCCGCGAGGGTCAAACAGACCGTCAGAATTTTGCGCTTCATTTGTTCTTTCTCCTTTTTCTTTTCTTTGCGGGCAAAAAATAAGGGCGTTCCAATCACGGAACGCCCGCATTGAGTATCCCGTCATTGTTGCCGCACAATTTTTTCGCGAATGGAAAGAAGGATACACCAGATGCCGGTATAGCCATTCGCGATAAAAAATAAAATTGTACGGCAAATTCAGTATACCACCAAAGGCGGGAAAAATCAACCGAAATACAAAAAAATTCCCCGCTTTCCGCGGGGATGTGTGGATCAGTCGTTGCGGTTTCTTCCGACGAGGGACAGGAAGATGAGCGCAAACCGTTGACATCGAATGAATATTATGGTATAATAAGACCATAATAAGAACATAATTTTATCGGGAGGCATACCATGACGCAACCTTTACCCAAAATTTTGCCCGTCAACGAACTGAAAAACACCGCAAATATCATGAAAACCTGCAAGGAGAGCCCCGTTCCGATCGTGATCACCAAAAACGGGTACGGCGAGGCGGTCATGATGAGCGTGAAGCTCTATGAGGAAATGTTTGCCAAAATGCAGACGGCCGCCCTCATCAATGCGGGGCTCGAAGAGGCCGAAAGCGGCGCGGCTCCCATGGACGGAAAGGAATTTTTCGATTTGATGAGGAGCAAATATGGAAAATAAATATCGCTTAAAAATCTTTCCTTTGGCGCAAACGGATATGGAGAACATCTTCGCTTATATCGCCGAAGAACTGAAAAATCCGACTGCGGCGATCGATCAAATCAACGACTTCGAAAAGGCTTTTGAAAATATTTGCGTTTTTCCAGAAAGTTGTCCCGTGATCGACAATGAATATGTGAAAGATAAAACCTTGCGTAAGTTGGCCGTCAACAATTACATAGCGTTTTTCCGTATCAAGGACAAGGATATTCAAGTCGTCCGTGTGCTGTACGGAATGAGAAATTATCAAGATCTTCTTTGAAAAAAATTCCCCGCTTTCCGCGGGGAAGTGGAAATCAATCAGTCGCGGCGGTTTCTTCCGATGAGGGACAGGAAGATGAGCGCAAAGCGTAAAAAGTAGACGAGGGAGATGAGCAGGGACGCAACATAAGTCATCGCGGCGGCGGAGAGGACTTTGCTCGCGCCGGGGAGCTCCTCTTCCGTCAGAATGCCGTCTTCGACGAGCATTTTTTTTGCCCTGCGCGAGGCGTTGAACTCCACGGGAAGGGTCGCGAGCATAAAGAGGGTGGAGAGCCCGTACAGCCCGATTCCGACATACACCGCCCATTCCCCGTACGGCACCGCCTGCCAGAAGATATCGAGCAGCAGCCCGGCGAGAATGACGGGAAGTGCGAGTCTCGACCCGATATTGGTGATGGGGACGAGAACGTTTCTGATCTTATAGGGCACATATCCCGCCTTTTTCTGCATGACATGCCCGATCTCATGCGCGGCGACCGCGACGGCCGCCACCGAAGCCGAACCGTACGTGCTCTCGGACAGGTTGACCTGTTTTTTGGAAGGGTTGTAGTGGTCGGTGAGTCTCCCCCGCACGCGGTTTACCGAAATATCGTTGACGCCGCGCTTCCGCATGAGACGGGTCGCCGTGTCGTACCCCGTCATGATCGAGCGGTTTTGGACGCGGTCGTAGGCGGCGTAGGTGGAGTTCACCTTCGCGCTCGCATAGGCGGACAGCGCGAGGAAGGGGAGCAGAATGAGCAAGAACAAAAGATAATAGAACATGTTGTGACCTCATATATATTGTACCACAAAATTGGATAAAAATAACATAATCCCGATTTATTCAAAATTATGGGGGGTAAGAGGAGGCTCCCTCGGTCTCTCTCGCTGCCCCTCTGGGAAGTACCCGCGCAGCCCCTCTCGCTGCCCCTTTTAGGGGAAAGGGGTTTCGAAACCCCTCTGTCACTCGCAAGCTCGTGACATCTCCCCTAAGAGGGGCGACAAGATGCCCCCTTAGTTTCGGCTGAGCCTCTCCTTGTGAAGCCTTCTCCTCAAAAAAGATTGCCAATCCCCGAAAATTCTGCTATACTGTATGTATGGCAAGCTATGGATTTACCGACAAAGTAAAAATTACCGTCAAGGCGGGGGACGGCGGGGACGGAATGAACTCCTTCAAGGCGTATAAGGGCAAGCCCGCTTGCGGCCCCGACGGAGGAGACGGCGGGGACGGCGGAAACGTCTATGTCGTCGGCGATAAGGACATGAACGACCTTCTGCCCTTCCGTTTCACCTCGAAATATACGGCGGGAAACGGCGAGCGCGGCGGGACGAACCAATGCGCGGGCAAGCGCGGCGCGGACGTCGTTATCAAAGTCCCCTGCGGCACCCTCATCCGCGATCTCGAGAGCGGAAAGATCATCTGCGACGTCTATGAGGACGGCGAAAAGATCCTGCTCCTCGAGGGAGGCAGGGGCGGGAAGGGGAACGTCCGCTTTACGACAGCCCGCCGCCATGCGCCCAACTTCGCCCAAAGGGGAGTGCAGGTCAAGCCGCACGGTGTCATTCTCGAGATGAAGGTCATTGCGGACGTGGGCATCGTCGGCTTTCCCAATGTAGGGAAGAGCACCCTCCTTTCCAAGATCTCCGCGGCAAAACCGAAGATCGCGGATTACCACTTCACGACCCTTTCCCCCAATCTCGGCGTCGTGAAGTATTATGACGAAAGTTTCGTCGCGGCGGATATCCCGGGGCTCATCGAGGGCGCGTCCGAGGGCGCGGGGCTCGGGCATGACTTTCTCCGCCATATCGAGCGCACGCGGCTCATTCTGCACGTCGTGGACGTTTCGGGCGTCGAGGGCAGGGATCCCTTGGAAGATTTCGAGACGATCAACCGCGAGCTTTCCTCCTATTCGGAAAAGCTCGGCGCGCTCCCGCAGATCGTCGCGCTCAATAAGACGGATATTTACGGCGCAGAGGAAAACGTCAAAAGATTTTGTAAGAAATACGGAAAACGGTATCAGATCTTTCAGATCGCCGCGCTCAAAGGAGAGGGCGCAGAAGAGGTCGTGCGCGCGCTTTCGGAAGAGCTGAAAAAACTCCCGCCGCCCGAGCGGATCCCCGCGGACGAGTTTCTCTTCGAAGAGGCGGACAATACGCAGTTCGAGATCTTTGTCGACGAGAACGGTGCGTACGTTTGTGTGGGGGGGCTTGTGGACATGCTATGCCGAAATGTCGTCCTGAATAACCCCGACAGCATGAATTATTTCCAGCGCGTCTTAAAGATACGCGGCGTCTTCAAGGAGCTCGAAAAGATGGGCTG
>CANRIY010000092.1 GCA_947630775.1 uncultured Clostridia bacterium
AGCGCGTGAAAAAACAGCATCCCGACTGCATTATCTTTTATCGTCTCGGTGACTTTTACGAGATGTTTTTCGAGGATGCCGAAAAGGCAAGCAAGATCCTCGATCTGACGCTTACGGGCAGAGACTGCGGCCTGAAAGAGCGGGCTCCCATGTGCGGCGTGCCCTATCATGCCGCGGATAATTACATCCAGAAGCTCCTCGAGGCGGGGGAGAAAGTCGCGATCTGCGAACAGCTCTCCGATCCCAAAGAGAGCAAGGGAATGGTGGACAGGGACGTCATCCGCGTCGTTACGCCGGGGACGGTCACCGAAGAGAGCCTTTTGGATGCGAGAAAGAACAATTTCATCGCCTGCGCCTATCAAAGCGGAGACCGTTTCGCGCTCGCATGGGCGGATATCACGACGGGGGAACTCAACTGCTCCGAGGAAGAGAGCACGGACGCGATGATCTCGGCGCTTCTCAACCTTTCGGTCGCGGAGATCATCTGCAACGATGAATTTCTCTTTGCCGTCAAAGATCGGTTGGAGCTCGAGCGGAATCTTCTTCCCGCGCTCTCCTGCTATCTTCCCTATGCTTTTCAGCGTGCAAACGCAGAAAAATGTCTGAAAGACCAGCTCGCCGTCGCCTCTATGGACGCCTTGGGGCTTGGCGGGCACGAAACCGCCGCCGTTGCCGCGGGTGCGCTGATTGCATACCTCATCGAAACGCAAAAACATGCGCTCAAAAACATGAATTCGCTCCGTTTTGCGGAGGGTTCGCAATATATGACGCTCGATCCCACCGCGGTCAGGAATTTGGAGATTTTGAGGAACAACGGCGACGGAAAGCGCTTCGGATCTCTCTTGTGGCTTCTCGACAAGACGAAGACGGGAATGGGGGCGAGAAAACTGGCGTCCGTTCTCATCAGTCCCTTAAAGGAGATCGAAAAGATCAACAGAAGGCTGGACGGCGTGGAGGAACTCTTCCGCGCGGGCGTCGTCCGCATGGGGCTTGCGGATATGCTCGGCGGCATGCAGGATATCGAACGGCTCACGGGGCGCATCTCGAACGGAAATCTTCAGCCGCGGGATTGTCGGGCGCTCTCCGCCTCTCTTGCGATCGTGCCGAACCTGCGTTTTCAGCTCTCGGGATTTACTTCCCCGATCTTGAGATCGATCGCGGGACGCATGGTCGACACCAAGGAGATCTGCGCGCTCATCGACGGTGCGATCGACCCCGAGGCGACGACGCTCAAGGACGGAAGCTATATCAAATCGGGGTATAACGAACAGCTCGATTCCCTGCGCGACGTAAAAAAGCACAGCACACGGCTCCTTGCCGAGCTCGAAGCGCGCGAGCGGGAGCGTACGGGCATCAGGACGCTAAAAGTCGGCTTCAACCGTGTGTTCGGATATTACATCGAGGTCAGCAACTCTTTCAAAGACCGCGTGCCCTTCTCCTATACGCGCAAACAGACCTTGACGACGGGGGAGCGGTATATCTGCGACGAACTCAAAGAGCTCGAGACGAAAATTTTGGGGAGCGACGATCAGGCACAGCGGCTCGAAGAACATCTCTATCATGAGCTCCTCGCGATCTTGGAGAAGAATATTCCCGTCTTCCAGAAGGTCTCGGGCGCGGTCGCCGAACTCGACTGCCTCGTCTCCTTTGCGACGGCGGCAAAGGAAAATAAGTACGTCCGTCCGCAACTCGTCGAAGAGGGGCAGCTGGAGATCCGCGAGGGGCGGCACCCCGTCGTGGAAGCGATTTCCCGCGAGCGGTTCGTTCCCAACGATTGCGTGCTCGATACTTCCGAAAACCGCACGATGATCCTGACGGGCCCCAATATGGCGGGGAAAAGCACCTATTTAAGGCAGAACGCGCTCATTACGCTCATGGCGCATGTGGGCTGTTTCGTGCCCGCAAAGAGCGCCGTGATCCCTGTGACGGACAGGATCTTTACGAGGATCGGGGCGAGCGACAATCTGATCCTCGACAGAAGCACGTTCATGGTCGAAATGACGGAAGTCGCAAGCATTCTGCGCAACGCCACGAACCGAAGCCTGCTCATCCTCGATGAAGTGGGCCGCGGGACGAGCACCTTCGACGGGCTTTCCATCGCATGGGCGGTCATCGAATATCTCACCGAACGTGTGCGCGCAAAGACGCTGTTCGCCACCCACTACCATGAGCTCACGGAGCTGGAAGGGAAACTCGAGGGCGTTAAAAACTATAAGATCAACGTCAGGGAGATCGCGGGGAGCATCGTCTTTTTGCGCACGATCGTGCGCGGGGGAGCCTCCCGCTCCTTCGGCGTTGAGGTCGCGGCGCTCGCGGGCGTTCCCGAGGCGGTCACGAGCCGCGCGAAGTCCATTTTACGCTCGCTCGAACGAAAAGAGGGCAAGCGGACGGCGCCCGAAGAGGAACCCGAGGAAGAGGAGACGCTGAAACTGAAGAAGGAGCTCTCCGAATTGAACCTCGATCTGCTCACGCCCATGCAGGCGCTTGCGTTGCTTTCGGAATGGAAGGAGAAAGTTAAATGAGCATCAACATTCTGACACCCGACGTCTATAACCGTATTGCGGCGGGGGAAGTCGTCGACAGGCCCTATTCCGTCGTCAAGGAACTCGTCGAGAATTCGATCGACGCGGGCGCGACGGACATCTCCGTCGAGATCGAAGAGGGCGGCAAAAAGCTCATCCGCGTCACGGACAACGGCTGCGGGATCCGAAAAGATGAATTGAAAAAGGCATATCTTCCGCATGCGACGAGCAAATTACAGAGCGCGGAGGACCTCTTCACAGTGGCGACCCTCGGCTTCCGTGGCGAGGCGATTGCTTCGATCGCATCTGTCTCCCTCATGGAGATCGTCTCCGACGCAGGCGAAGGGGCATTTTCGCTCGCCTGCGAGGGCGGAGCTTTCGGCGGCATCCAAGCGGCGGCGGGGGCGAAAGGAACGGAGATCACCGTTCGGGATCTCTTTTTCAACACGCCCGCCCGTCTCAAATTCTTAAAATCGGACAGTCAGGAGGAGGGGGACGTCTCCAATATGATGGCGCGCTTTATCCTCTCCCGTCCCGAGATCGCCTTTACCTATACGGTCGGCGGAAAAGTGAAATACCGCTCGTTCGGGGACGGGCTCGCCTCTGCGCTTGCCGTCGTCTACGGCGCGTCCGTGCTTGAAAATTGCCACGAGATCTCGGCAGACAAGCACGGCATCCGCCTCTCGGGCTATATCGGAAACAGAAATTTTTCCAAACCCAACCGCACCTATCAGAGTCTTTTCGTCAACGGACGGTACGTCGTCAACCAAACGGTGGGCGCGGCCGTCACGAACGCCTACGCCGCCTATCTCATGAAGCGGCAATATCCGTTTTACGTTCTCTTTTTGGATGTCCCGCAGGAGATCGTGGACGTCAACGTCCATCCCAACAAGGCGGACGTGCGCTTTCAGGACAACCAAATTATTTACGGGAGCGTCTATTCCGTCATCTCTTCGGTGCTCGACGGAAATTCCCGTGCGCTTGAATATCTTGTTTCCGCAAAGAGGGAAGCGCAGAGTCCCGAAGCGCAGGCCGTTCCCGCAGCACAGGCGGCGGCCGAACCGCAGAAGCCCGTAGACAGCGCTCGAATGACTTATGAAGAGGCGAAAAAGGAGCTGGAATTCGACGTTTCGCCTCTGAAAGGGAGACCTTCCGAGCCCCGTTTCTTCGAGCCCGAACCTTCCCGTTTCGAAGTCCGCTCCTCCGCGTCAGAAGTGCGGATGGACAGGCAGGAAGACTTTTTCGAGGAAAACCAACGCTTTCTGCGCGAACAGGCGAAACCCAAACAGGAAAAAGTGGATGTTGCGTCCCTTACCTTCAAGGGGGAGCTCTTCCGCACCTATCTCTTTTATGAAGCGGGGGATGTCGCCTACATCGTCGACCAGCACGCCGCGCACGAGCGGCTGATCTACGACAGATTGCAGGAGAAACTCGCCTCGCGCAAGGTCGTCTCCCAGCCCATGCTCGTTCCCTATCTTTTGGAGCTGAATGCGGCGGAGCACGCCTTTTTCGTCAAAAACATCCCCCTTCTTGAAGAGATCGGCTTCGGTGTCGAGGAATTCGGCGGGAATTGCATCAAAGTTTCCGCCGTGCCGACCGATCTTTTGGGCATCGACCTTCCCGCCTTTTTCGGGGAAGTGCTCTCCTCGATGGAGTCGTTGCGCGCCATCCGTCTCAATACGCTGCTGAAAGATAAGCTGGCCTCCGCCGCTTGCAAAGCCGCAGTCAAGGGGGGCGAAAAGCTCACGGAGGATGAGGTTGAGGCACTGCTTAAGCGGATGGACGGCGATATGGGGCTCAAATGCCCGCACGGGCGGCCCGTCGCAGTCAAGGTAAAGAGGAGCGAAATGGAGAAACTCTTCAAGCGGATCGTATGAAAAAATTGCTTGTCATCTGCGGGCCGACCGCTTCGGGAAAGACCGCGCTTGCGGTGGAGTGCGCCCGCCGTTTGGACGGAGAGATCGTCTCGTGCGACGCACTGCTCGTCTATCGCGGCTTGAATATCGGCACCGCGAAGCCCACCGAAGAGGAGAGAAAGGGGATCCCGCACCATTTGATCGACGTCGCGGATCCCACCGAAAATTTTTCTGTGAGCGACTTCGAAAGGCTTGCGCTCGGCGCGGTCGAAGACATTTTTTCCCGCGGCAAGATGCCTGTTCTTTGCGGAAGCACTGCACGCTCTTCTTGCCGAGGTGGACAGGGAGAGTGCGGAAAAGTTACACTGCAACGATGTCAAGCGCGTCGTCCGCGCGCTCGAGATCTATGAGCTCACGGGAAAGAAAAAATCCGAACAACACGACTCGGAGCTTCCCCGTTACCCCTACGATGCCTTCTGTTTCCGCTATCCGCGCGAGGAGCTATACCGCAGGATCGAAAGAAGGGTGGACGTCATGATGAAAGCGGGGCTTGTGGAAGAGGTCGAGGGATTGATCGCAACGGGCGTTCCCGAGAATGCCCAGTGCATGCAGGGGATCGGCTACAAAGAAGTGCTCGAAGGCTTGAAAAATCACGATTTGCAGAGTACTATGTCAGACATAATAAAGAAAAATACCAGAAATTATGCGAAGCGGCAGGAGACATTCTTCAAAAAAATGCCCAATTTACAGGGGTTGGCGCCGAGTTCTCCCGAAAAAGCCGCAGAGGAGGTCGTAAAGATTTATGGACGCGAATGAAAGGATCAGGGTTGCGGAAGAGAGCTTAAAGCCGCAATTTGAGAGGATCGATGAAATCTCTTTATACAATCAGGAGAAGGTTCTGAATGCGTTTCGGAAGGAGCGGATCGCCCTTCGCCACTTCATGCCTTCCACGGGGTACGGCTATGGAGACGAGGGGAGAGAGGCGCTTAAAAAGGTGTATGCGCGCGCGTTTGGCGCGGAGCGGGCGATCGTATCTCCTGCTCTTCTTTCGGGAACGCATGCGCTCACCGTCGCGCTCTTCGGGGTGCTCCGCCCCGGGATGCGGATCCTCTTTGTGACGGGCGAGCCGTACGATACCATCCGTCCCGTCATCGGGGGGAGCGGCAACGGTTCTTTGAAGGATTTCGGGGTCTCTTCCGAGACGCTTCCTTTGACGGAGGGCGGAAAGATCGATCACGCGGGCGTTTCGGAGCGGCTGAAAACCCAAAAATACGATATGCTCTATCTGCAGCGTTCGCGCGGATATGAGCTCCGCGACGCCTTTTCTGTCGACGAGATCGGTGAATTTATCGCATTTGCGCGCGAAAAGGGCTTTACGGGCTGTATTTTCGTGGACAACTGCTACGGCGAGTTCGTGGAAACGAGGGAGCCGACCGACGTCGGCGCCGATCTCATCGTGGGAAGCCTCATCAAAAATCCCGGGGGCGGGCTTGCGCCGACAGGGGGCTACATCGCAGGGAAGGAAAGTTATGTCGAGATGTGCGAAAACCGTCTCACTGCGCCCTCCGTGGGGGGTGAGATCGGCTCCTACGCTTTTGGATATGGGCAATTTTATCAGGGGTTTTTCCTCGCTCCGCACGTCGTGGCGCAGGCACTGAAAGGGGGACTTCTCATCGGCAAATGCATGGAGATGCTCGGCTATCGGAATTTTCCCGAAACGTCCAAGCCGCTCTCCGATATCACCCGCGCCATCCGTTTTCACACAAAGGAGGAGCTCTGCGCCTTTATCCAGTCCGTTCAGGACGTCTCGCCCGTCGATTCTTTCGTAACATTGGAGCCGTGGGACATGCCGGGGTACGACGATCAGGTCATCATGGCGGCAGGGACGTTTGTCGCGGGGGCGAGCATCGAACTCTCCGCCGACGCACCCATCCGCGAGCCGTACACCGCCTATTTTCAGGGCGGGCTCACCTATGAACACTGCAAGATCGCCTGTAAAGCGATCCTCGAAAAACTTCCGAAATAACGAAAAGGACAAAAAAAAGCTCTCCCGAAGGCAGGAGAGCTTTTTTCTTACATTTACTTT
>CANRIY010000093.1 GCA_947630775.1 uncultured Clostridia bacterium
TATTTCCCGTTTACGGAGCCTTCCGTCGAGGTGGACGTGAGTTGCCACGCCTGCGGCGGCAAGGGATGTTCGCTCTGCAAGGGCACGGGCTGGATCGAAGTGCTCGGCGCGGGCATGGTGAACCGCCGCGTGCTCGAAAATTGCGGCGTGGATCCCGATGTCTACACGGGCTTCGCCTTCGGCATGGGCATCGAGCGCATTGCGATGCTCAAATACGGCGTCAACAACATCAAACTTCTCACCGAAAACGACGTGAGATTTTTGGAACAGTTCAAGGATTGAGGGGGCCCCTCGGCGCCCCTCTTAGGGGAGCCGTAGTCTCAAGCCCTACCCCCTATGGGGGGAGGGTGGCACGGCGTAGCCGTGACGGATGGGGGGAATAAGGTAAATGGGGACAACCCCCACCTGACGCGCTATGCGCGCCACCCGCCCCCTTCAAAGGGGGCAGGTTCCCCCCACCACTGCCGACGCCCTCCCCCTTTCAAGGGGTGGGCAAGGAGTAAAAGAAACAAACAAAAGGAGTCAATATGAAAGTACCTTTTTCATGGTTAAAGGAATATGTGGATATCGACATTTCGGCGGAAGAACTGCAAAAAAAGCTCTTCTCCTGCGGATTTGAGGTCGAGGAGCTTATCTATCTCGGCAAAGACGTCGAAAAAGTTGTCGTGGGCGAGATCCTCTCCTGCGAAAAGCACCCCGACGCCGACAGGCTCACCGTCTGCCGCGTGAATTGCGGCGGATACGGCGAAAAACAGATCTGCACGGCGGCGACGAACGTCTTTGTGGGCGCAAAAGTGCCCTGCGCGCTCGACGGCGCCACCGTTCTCCACGAGGGAGGCGTGCAGAAGATCAAGACGGGCAAGCTCCGCGGCGTCGTCTCCGAAGGCATGTTCTGTTCGGGGGAAGAGCTCGGCATCACCGATGATTTTTACCCCGGTGCGGAGTTCAACGGAATTTTGATCCTCGGCGAAGAGGCCGTCGTCGGCGGGGATATCCGTCCCGTCGTCGGGATCGACGATCATATCTTCGATATCGCCGTCACGGCGAACCGTCCCGACTGCCAGTCCGTGTTCGGGATCGCCCGCGAGGTCGCGGCTGTCCTGCATAAGCCCCTCCGCTATCCCGCCCTCGACTTTACGGCGGCGGAGACGGACGTGAAGATCCCCGTCACCGTCAAGGAGCCGCTGCTCTGCCCGCGCTACATCGGGCACTATGTGAAGGACGTTACAACGGGCGTCTCTCCCCTCTGGATGCGGCGGCGGCTCGCGCTGTTGGGGCTGCGCTCCATTTCCAATATGGTAGATATCACGAACTATGTGCTCTTGGAGCTCGGCCAGCCCATGCATGCCTTCGATAAGAGATACTTGAGCGGCGGGGAGATCGTCGTGCGCCGCGCTGCAGAGGGCGAAAAGATCGTCACCCTCGACGAAAAGGAGTTCACCCTTCACCCCGAAAATCTGCTCATCTGCGACGGGGAACGCCCCGTTGCGCTCGCGGGGATCATGGGCGGGCTCAACAGCGAGATCCGTCCCGACACGACCGAAGTGTTTTTCGAGGCGGCGCGCTTCGCCCGCGACAATGTGAGAAAGACTTCCCGCGCCCTCGGACAGCGTTCGGATTCCTCGGCAAGGTTCGAAAAGGGGGTGGATATGCAGACGCCCGAAGTCGCCATGAAGCGCGCCCTGCACCTCACGGAAGAACTCGGCTGCGGCGTACCGACGACCTATCATATCGACGTCATCGCGGGGGACAAAAACGGAAAAGCGCCCGAGAAAAAGACGATTTCCGCGGCGTATGCCGAGATCGACGCCCTCCTCGGGATCCATGTCCCCAAAGAGGAAGTCAACGCCATTTTGGAGCGGTTGGAGTTTGAGGTTTCGGACATGGGTGCCTCATTTTCCGTCACAGTGCCCCTCTATCGCGAAGATGTGGACGGCGTGCCCGACCTTGCGGAGGAAGTCATCCGCATGTACGGCTACGAACATCTCACGCCCACGTTCTTAAAGAACGCCGCCGTAACCCGCGGCGGGCTCACCCCCGCGCAAAAGACCGAACTCAAATTCAAGCGCGTGTTACAGCACGAGGGATACATGGAAGCGTGCAATTATTCCTTCTATTCCCCCAAGGATCTCGACCTTCTCCGCCTTCCCGCAGACGCGCCCGAGCGCAACGCCGTCAAAATTCTGAACCCGATCAGCGAAGAGCTCTCCGTCATGCGGACGATCTTGCTTCCGAGCATGCTGCAAAACGTTGTGCGGAATGTCCGCCGCGGCAACGAGAGCGGAATGCTCTTCGAGCTCGCAAACGTATACCATGCCCGAGAACTCCCCCTCAAAGAATTGCCCGAGGAGCGCAAAAAGGCCGTTATTGCCCTCTGGGGCAAGGGCGACTTTTTCGACCTCAAGGGTGCGGTCGAGGCCATTGCCGAAGCGTTTGAGCTTAAACTCTCGTTCATTCGTACGGATAAGCCGTTCCTGCACCCCGGCGTGTCGGCGGCGGTCGTGATGGGCGAAAAAGAGGTCGGCTTCCTCGGCGAACTGCATCCCGCGATCGCGGCGGAGCTCGCCCTCGAGCGCAAAGTCTATGTTGCGGAGCTTGATTATGACGCGATGAAGCGGAAATTTGCGAAGGATCTCGACTATCACAACCCGCCCAAGTTCCCCGACGTCGAGCGTGACCTCGCCGTCGTCGTCGACGAAGACGTGACCTGCGCGGAGATGACGGAGTGCATCCGCCGTGCCTGCAAGGCCGTGAAAAAGGCGGAGCTGTTTGACGTTTACCGCGACAAAAAGCTCGGCGACGGGAAGAAGAGCATGGCATTCCGCCTGACCTTTGCCGCCGACGCGGGCGCCGAAAAGCCCCTGTCCCCCGAGGCGGTGGACGGCTTCTTCAACAAGATCGTCGGCAACCTCAGCCACAATCTCCACGCTGAGTTGAGGTAAGGCGTCCGAACCCTTGCCTTCCCGCGATGACACCGAAGATATAGTCCGAAGTCTTGCCTTCCCCTCGAGGGGAAGGTGGCACGGCTGCCCTTGCCGTGACGGAAGGAGTGTCGTCCCGTCGCAAGAACGTAATGCGGCGTCATCCTGAGCCGTTTTACCGCGTCATCCTGAGCGTAGCGAAGGATCCCGAAGATCCAGTCCGAACTTTCATCCTCGGGGATTCTTCGGGCTACGCCCTCAGAATGACGCGGGGGGTGGCGCACTCGCTCCCGTCCTCATCCCGAGGCGAAGCCGAGCGGATCTCATAGACTCACGAGCGTCCGTACTTACGAGGGGATTCGCTCGCCCCTTGCGGGGCTCGGAATGAGGGAACCACACTTCAAGGGGCTCGCGAAAACATAAAAAATCGGCGGCGCAGATGCGCCGCCGTTTCGCTTATTCAACCGTGATCCTGCGCAGGGTGCCGTCCGTGAATTCCACCGTGATGACGTTGCCCTCGTAGGAAATACTTGCGATGAGGTCGTCCTTCAATTCCGCGCGGATGAGCGCGATCATCTCTTCAACCGTCATGATTTTCCTCCTGTATTTAGTCATTGCTTAAAATTATATCTGAGCAATGCCCAGAAGTCAAGCATAATTTAGGCAATGCCCAATAAAATATAGGCATGGAATTAAGTCTTGACGAAAAAATCACGGCAAATCTCAAATTCGAGATCGAACATTGCGGAAAGAGGAAAATTGACATTGCGCGTGCGCTCGGCATTGATTCCTCGTCCGTTTCCCAATATCTTTCGGGAAGGGCACAGCCGACGCTCGCCAATCTTTCGCGGCTCTGCAACTTTATCGGCTGTTCCGCGGACGATATTTTAGAGATTAAGCATGAATCTTAAAGCGGCGATGTGTGGTGACGTATTTGGGAGCAAAAGGAAACTCTCGGCTCCCCTCTCAGGGGAGCTGTCACCGCAAGGTGACTGAGGGGTTTCCTCTCGCTTGCACTTTCCCAAAAACCCTATCCCCCGCTGCGCGGGTACTTCCCCTAAGAGGGGAAGCGAGTGGAGGGGGCGCAGGGGACAAGGCCTACCCCTTTTAGGGGGGGAGGCACCGCCGCAGGCGGTGGTGGGGGGGATCATGCCCACCTTATTCCCCCCCATCCGTCACGTCTTGCGCCGTGCCACCTTCCCCCCCGCAGGGGGAAGGCTTGGGGCCCGCAAACATAAAAAAATCGGCGGCGCAGATGCGCCGCCGTTTTGCCGCTCCCGCAACATCAAACTGCGGGGGCGAGTTGCTTCTTTTTCTTTCCCTTGAGCTGCGTTTCAACCTCGCGGCAGGTCTCCTCGAGCTCCTCTTCCGTCTCGGAGACGTCGATCCCGTCGAGAATGTTCTGCAAATTGTATTCCTTATTGAGATATTTGATGGTCTGGTAGCCGATGAGGGCGGTCAGCGTGCCGTTCGCAAGCCCCTGCACGGAGGAATCGACGAGGGTGGAGATGATGCTCCCGAGGATGGGGATCCCCTTGACTGCGTCGCCCATCGTTTTGACGACGGCATTGCCGATGTTCAGCCCGCCCATGCCCAGCGCGACGAGGGAATTGCGGATGACGCCGATGAAGATCTTGACGAGTTTCGTATCGGACGGGCGGAAGCCGTAGAGGAACACAAGATCCTTGATGAGCTGGATATTGACGACAACGACGAGCGCGGCGTCCAGTTTTTCGGACTGGGAGATCGCGGAATACATGCCCGAGCGCACCGAACTCTTGAAGATGATCGACTTTGCCGTCTTCTTTACCGAACCCTTATAGAGCTCCGTGAGCGCCTCTTTGAGCTTTTCCTCGTCTCCCGTGTTGCGGGCGATCGCAAGTTTGCCCACAACTTCGGAATCGTACCACCCCGCGCCCTCCACGTTCGCCGTGAAGTGGATCATTTTATCGGCGATGTCGTGCCGCACCTTGCGGTTGTGCCGCTGGGCGTTCGCCGCCGTGCCCGCGTTGACGTTCGTCACAAAGTAAGGCGCACGCAAGATCTTGACGAGCGGCACGATGAAAATAAAGATGTAGAGGATGAGGCAGACCGCGCCGACGGCGTAACCCGCGTATTCGTTGACGTCGTACACGCGGAGCGTCACGAGAAGGAGCAAAACGAACAAAAATACGCCGATGATGGAAGCGATGAGGCGGATCGCGAACTTCGCCCCCTTGACGTTTTGTTTTTTGACGTATTTGCGTTCGTAGTCGTAGATCGTCATTTTCTCTCCGCTCTCTTCGGGAGCGGTTTTTTTCTCTTTCATAACTTCTCCTTTCCTATGATGATACACCATTTTTCGGAATTTGTAAAGACATTTGCCGAAAGCGGTTCCGTTTCCGCCGAAATTTTCGCCTGAAAGCAGAACGAAAAGGACAAAACGCGCCGAACGCTTGTCTTTTGCGGCAGATTGTGCTAAAATATTCTTATGAAAAAGAGAACGACCGTGTATGAGGATCGGGCGGCAAAAGAGGAAGCGCGGAAGAAGAAGCGGCAGGAGCAGATCGAAAAACATCTCGTCGTCTGCCCGCACTGCGGTGAGAAAGTGCTCGACCATATGACGAAATGCCATAAATGCGGCGGAAAACTTGTGCCGCGCGGCTACACCCCGATGGACGAAAAGAAGGTCAAGATCATTCGGGGCGTCTTTTGGGGCGTCACGCTCGCCGTCATCGCCGTGACCTTCCTCGTCGTCATGCTCTATAAATAATTCTGCCTAAACCGTCTCTTTGTTGGCGGTTTTTGGATTTTTTTGCAAGATATGTGACAAAATCACCCACTCTACGCACAGTAGAGTGGCATTTTTTTGGCGTAGAGTGGGTTTTTTCGGCGTAGAAAAGGACAAAATAAGGGTAGGACGGCGGAGAGAAGAAGTAGGTTGCTTTTTTTGCGCCCCCGTCGTATGATGATGGCGACATCAAAAAAAAGAGGCAAAAAATTATGGAAGCTGTCGTACAATCGCTCTTACGCAAACCGACATACACCAAGGGGGAAGAGATCTTCAACGCCGTCTCGCACATCGTGGGCGGGGCGATCGGCATCGCCATCTGGGCGACGCTCGTCTATCTCACATGGGGGAACGCGCTGAGGCTCGTTGCCGTCTCGGCGTTCGGATTCGGCGTCGTCGTGCTCTATACGATGAGCGCGCTCTACCATTTTTTACCCAAGAGCAAGGGCAAAAACGTGTTCCGCATCTTCGACCACTGCACGATTTTTTTGTTGATCGCGGGCACGTATACGCCGTACTGCCTCATCCCGCTCTACGGCACGACGATGGGGTGGACGGTGCTCGCCATCGAGTGGGGCGTTGCGGTCTGCGGGATCGTCATGAATTCGATCGCGATGAACAACATCGTCGTCAAGTGCTTCTCGATGGTGTTTTACATTGTAGGCGGCTGGCTCGCCGTCGTGTTTCTGCCCATGCTGATCGAAATCGTCTCCCCCGCCTGCGTTTGGCTGCTTCTTTTGGGGGGCGT
>CANRIY010000094.1 GCA_947630775.1 uncultured Clostridia bacterium
TGAACATTTGGCACGACATTGACGAAAAGCGCATTACGCCCAAGATGTTTGAAGCTCTGATCGAGATCCCGAAGGGGAGCAAGGCAAAGTACGAGCTCGACAAGGAAACGGGCATTCTGCGCCTCGACCGCGTTCTCTACACCTCTACCGTATATCCCGCGAATTACGGGTTCATTCCGCGCACCTATGCGGACGACGGAGATCCCTTGGACGTGCTCGTGCTCACCAACGAAGTCATCCATCCCATGACGCTTGTCACATGCTATCCGATCGGCGTCATCAAGATGATCGACGGCGGCGAGCTGGACGAGAAGATCATCGCGATCCCCGTCAGGGATCCTTCCTATAATGAGTATTACGACATTCACGAACTTCCCAAGCATATTTTCGATGAAATGATGCACTTTTTCGAGGTCTACAAGACGCTCGAACACAAGCAGACGACCGTCCGTGAAATCGCCCACAGGGATGAGGCGGTCGAGTGCGTTGCGAGATGTATCGAACTATACCGCGAGAAGTTCGTCAAATAGGGGGAAAACTATGAAACTGGTCTTTTTCGGGGATTCCATCACCGAAGCGGGAAGAAATTTGTCCGATCCCACCGATCTCGGCGAGGGATTCGTCAAGATCGCGGCGGGGAAGCTCCGTCCGCTCTATCCCGACGTTGATTTCGAGATCCTGAACTACGGCGTCGGGGGGGACCGCACCTGCGAACTCCTTGCGCGGGTGGATGAAGTCGCGGCGCAGAAGCCCGATTATGTCATCCTCGAGGTCGGCATCAACGACGTGTGGGGGCGGTTTACGCTGGAAGAGATCGTGACGGAAGAGGAGTTCGAGGCGAACTATTCCGCCCTTGTGGAGAAGCTGAAGGCGGCGGGGGCGAAACTCATTCTGATCCAGCCCTATGTGCTCGGCATGACGGACAAGCGGCGTTTCCGTCCCTATCTCGACGCCTATAAAGAGATCATCGGCAAGATCGCACGGCGCGAGGGATTGCCGCTCATCCCGCTCGACGAGATCTTTAACGGCGTCACGCAGGATATCGACCCCGCGAAGTTTTCGGTGGACGGCGTGCACCCCACGCACCGCGGCTGCCGCTACATCGCCGATCTTGTGATCAAAGAATTGAAAAAGACGCTGTAATTTCGCTCGATTTGTTTATTTCGCTCGATTTGTTATGAAAGTCCGCCCTTTTCGGGCGGACTTTCATAACAAATCGAGCGAGGGGTTAGTACTTTTACCTTGTAATTACGATTCGCCCGCCACCATTCTGTTTCACAGGACATTAAGGCTCCCGTAGGGTGCCAAATGGGGGCGTGCAGCGGCGGGAAACCCGCCTCGCACCGTAATTGGAACAAAGGGCTACGCTAAGGCCTACCCCTTTGGGGGGGAGGCTCCGCCGCAGGCGGTGGTGGGGGGGATGATGTTTACTTTATCCCCCCCATTCGTTACGGCTTGCGCCGTGCCACCTCCCCCCCCGAAGGGGGAAGGCTTTGCGCCGAGAGAATCACGCGGGTACTTGACTTTTTTATACGGAAGAGGTATAATCCGCATATGAACGTTTATCTCGACTATGCGGCGACGGCGCCGTTGAGAGGGGAAGCGCTCGGCGCGATGCTCCCCCTTCTCAAAGAGAATTTCGGAAATTCCGATTCGCTCCACGCATTCGGCAGGAACGCCGCCCATGCCGTGACGGACGCCCGCGACCGCATTGCCGCCGTCTTGGGGGTGAAGCCGAACGAGGTCTATTTCACGTCCGGGGGCACGGAAGCCGACAACTGGGCGATGCGGCGCCTCGGAAGGGGCGACGCGCTCTACTCCTCCGCCGAACATGCGGCGGTCCTCTCTTCCGCCGCGCTCAGGGACGAAGGAAAGGGCATACCATGTCCGATTCATCAGGACGGAATTGTCCGCATCGAAGATTTTGGGCATACCATGTCCGCAAACGTAGGTCTCGTTTCGGTCATGGCTGTCAATAACGAAACGGGGTGCATCCAGCCCGTCCGTGAACTTGCCGCCCTCGCGCATGCGCACGGCGCCTTCTTTTTTACCGACTGCGTGCAGGCGGCTTCCTCTCTGAACCTCATGGAGATCTTACGCTATGCCGACGCCGCCGCCCTCTCCGCACACAAGATCGGGGGGCCGAAGGGGGTCGGCGCGCTCATCGTCAAAAAGGGGGTGCCCATCAAGCCGCTCATCGCGGGCGGGGAGCAGGAGCGGGGGCTGCGCGGGGGGACCTTGAACGCAGCGGGGATCGTCGGATTCGCCGCCGCGCTCGAGCTCGCACAGGCGGAGCGGGAAAAGTTCTGCGCCCATACGGGGCGGCTCCGCGCCATGTTCGAGGAAAAGATCCTCTCCGCGCTCGGGGACGGGGCGAAGATCGACGGCGAAAACCGTGCGCCGAACATCTCCCATATCACTTTTGCAAGGGGCGGCGAGGCGTTTTTGAACCTTCTCGATCTCAACGGCGTCGCCTGTTCGGGGGGAGCCGCCTGTTCCGCGCATGCGGGACTTCCTTCCCACGTCCTTCTCGCAATGGGAAGGAGCGCGGAAGAGGCAAAGCGGGGCGTCAGGTTTTCCTTCGGGGCGGAGACGACGGAAGAGGAGACCCTCTTCGCCGCGGAGACCGTCATCCGTCTCCTTTCCCGCTGAGACTTTCGAAAATTCCTCTATAATTCAACCCCTGTCGGGCGGATTCGACAGGGATTTTTTCTTCTAAACGCGTTCATGCGGGCATACATTAGGATTGCTACGGCGGGCAAGCGCCGCAAAAATCAACAAAAAGAGGTGGAAGCATGAACGAAGAATTGAGCTATGCCGAGATGCTCGAGATCCCCGTGGAGACGGTCACGGTGAATCACACGAAACGCAAGAAAAAGGAATCCAAGGAGGCGGAGCCCGATCTGAAAGACCGCCTCGTCGAACAGGTCAACGACCGCATGCAGGAGACGGAAGATCCGCTCTTTGCGCAGAGCCTGCCCATCGAGCGGGAAGAAAGGCCGGTGAGCGGCAAGGAAAAGAGAGCGAAGCGGCTCCTGATCGGGGAATTTGCCGCCGTGTGCGCCCTCTGCGCCGCGATCTTCCTCACGAACATCTTCCTGCCCGCAAGCGCGATCAATACCTTTGTGCGCGGGCTCTTCCACGGGGAAGCCGAGGCGGCGGATACCCGCACCTATGCGGACTTCACCCTCTCGCCCGTCGTCAACGATTATGTGGACGTCGAAATGACGGTCTCCGACACGGGCATTCTCTCCTTTACGGCACAGTGCGCGGTGTATGCCCCCTGCGAGGGAGAGGTGACATCGGTGAACGGAGACGACGAAAACGGCTATACGGTGGAACTCAAACATTCCGACTCCTTCTCGACGATCATCAGCGGGCTGGACGACGTGTATTTCTCCGTGGGGCAGACCGTAAAGAGCAACGTGCCGCTCGCCTATTCGGACGGCGAAGGGAGCGTCCGCGTGATGTTCTATGAAAACGGGGATCTTCTGACGGGCTACACCGTTGCCGAAAACACGCTTGCGTGGAGCTAAACTGCGGATCCACCCCCTCTTTTTTGCGGCGGGGGTGATCTCGGCGTTTACGGGGACGCTTTTCCTCTTTCTGGCGGCGGTGCTTGCCGCCCTCGAGCACGAGTGCGCCCATGCCTTTGCGGCGCGAAGGTACGGCTACGCGCTCGACAGCGTGACGCTCATGCCCTACGGGGCGGTCGTTTCGGGGGATCTTGCCGGGATCCCGCCCAAGGAAGAGATCGCCGTGCTCCTTGCGGGGCCGCTCGCAAACGCCGCGACGGGATTCTTTTTCGTCGCGCTCTGGTGGCTGTATCCCGAGACGTATGCCTATACCGACGCCGCGGCATATGTCTCCTTTTCGCTCTTTTTCGTGAACCTTCTCCCCGCGTGGCCGCTGGACGGCGGAAGAATTCTGCGCGTCCTTCTGCGTCCGCTCGGGGAGAGAAAGGCGGCGGCGTTCTGCCGCATCCTCTCGTTCGTCACGGCGGCGGGGGTCCTCGGCTATTTCGTCTATACCTGTTTTTCGGAGCCCGCCTTCTCCGCACTCTTCTTTGCGCTTCTGCTTGCGGCGGGTACGTTCGGGGGTGCGGGGTACAGCCGCATCGTCTTTTCCCGCGAAAGGACGCTCGCCCGCGGGGTGGAAGAGCGGCGGATCGCGATCTCCGCCGACGCCGCCCTTTCGGACGGGCTGCGCTTTTTGCGCGAAGATAAATATCTCACCCTCCTTCTGTTTGAGGGAGAGACCTTCCTTGCCGAGATGAGCGAGGAAGAATTTTTCCGTGCGCTTGGGAGCGGAAACTACTCCGCGCGGCTCAAAGAGTTTGTTTCCCCTTAAAAACGCGGAAACCCCTTGAAAAACAAAAAATTATATGATACAATGCAGGACGGAAGAGGAACTGCAGTGAAGAAGGAAAGCAAAAAGGAATGGTTTTTCGACCGTTTCTGCGGAACGCAGATGGTCGTATATACGGAGGACGGGAAGATCGTCGAGGTCGGCGTCGGGAGCGACAAGGGCGGGGATCTTCTCGGCAATATCTATAAGGGAAAGGTCGCAAACGTCGTGCAGGGCATGCAGGCGGCGTTCGTCAGCTGCGGTATGGAGCGGAATTGCTATCTTCCGCTCGACGAAGGCCCCGCGCGGCTGAGCTCTTACGACGGCTCGGCGGGCGTTAAGGAGCGCAGGACGCTCAAAGAGGGGGACGAAGTGCTCGTGCAGGTCGTCAAGCTCCCCCGCGGAAATAAGGGGGCGAAGGTCACCTGCGACCTCTCTTTTGTCGGGAAGACGCTCATCTACCTTCCCAATACCGACTTTTTGGGCATCTCGCGCAAGATCACGGACACGGAAGTCCGCGAGAACCTTCTCAAGGAGGCGGACAAGCTCCGCGAAGCGGGGGAGGGATTCATCGTGCGGACGGCGGCGGAGACGGTCACGCGGCGGCACCTCAAGACGGAATCCGAATATCTCAAACGGATGTACCGTTCCGTGCTCGCGGCGGCAAAGACGGCCCCCGTCGGGAGCGCCGTCTACCGCGAATGGGACCTTCCCGTCAAGGTCATGCGCGACTCGCTCGGCGGCGTTTCGGGCATCTATGTCGGGGATAAGGAGCTCTACGAGCGCGTCCTCTACTTTGCGAGAATGCGCCCCGACGTAGACGAGAAAAAGGTGATCTTGTACACGGGCGAGCGTACCATGTTCGCAAACTATGGGCTTTCCGAACAGATCTATGCGCTGTCTGATACGCATGTCGCCCTCGAAAACGGCGGCTCGCTCGTCATCGACGCGACCGAGGCAATGACGGTCATCGACGTCAATACGGGCAGATACATCGGGGACGTCGATCTCGAGAGCACGGTCTTCGAGACCAACCTCATCGCGGCGCGGGAGATCGCGCGGCAGGTGCGCCTCAGAAATATCGGCGGGATCGTCGCCGTGGACTTCATCGATATGGCGGACGAAGGGCACCGCCTCGCCGTCGACAGGGAGCTCGCAGACGCCCTCGCGGGGGACAAGGCCAAGTGCAGGTCTCTCCCCATGACCGAGATGTGCGTCACGCTGTTCACGCGGCAGAGGACGAACAACGAATTGCAGTCCTTCCTGCTCAAACCCTGCCCCCATTGCACGCGGCAGGGGTATGTGCTCTCCGACGTCTACATGGCGATGATCATCCGCAGCGAGATCGTCGATTGCTTCGCGCAGGGGTACGGGTCCGTCATCATCGAGCTCAACCGCAGCCTCATGGAGAAGATCCTCTCCGAAGGGTATTTCCGCAAGGACGCCGAGGGGGCATGGCGGGGGAAGCGGGTGTATATGATCGGGCACCGCACCTACCACGAGGAGCAGTTTTCCGTCCGCGGGGACAATTCCCGCGTGCTCACCCTTCCCGACAACGCGCAGATCTTGTATTGACGGTAAAAATCGCATAAAACGATCGGCAACCTTCACGGGTTGCCGATCTTTATATAGACAATCTGTCTACTTTTAAGATAAAATGTGTAGTTTTGCGTAAAATTTTTTGTATGGATGAAAAATTTTGCCTGAACCTGAAATCGATCCGCCGAAGCTGCGGGCTCACCCAAAAACAGGTGGCGGAAGCGTTGGGCGTTGTGGAAAGCTGTTATGCGAACTGGGAGCAGGGACGCACGGAGCCGAACGTCGAGATGTTGCGGAAGCTGGGGGAGATCTTTCAGGTCGGCCTCGACGAGCTCATCAACGGGGATTGACCGCCCTCTTTTGTTGTCCCACCACCGCCTGCGGCGGAACGCGGCCCCTCATTCCGAGCCCCGTAAGGGGCGAGTGGATCCCCTCGTAAGTACGGACGCCCGTGGGTCTATGAGATCCGCTCGGCTTCGC
>CANRIY010000095.1 GCA_947630775.1 uncultured Clostridia bacterium
CTGTCGCGGCGTCCCTCACAGCCCATCGGGCTGTTGAGGAGAATGACGCCGCTCCTCCCCTCGGGAGGGGGCATGTCTAAGGACTTCGTTCGTCGGGAGGGAGCATGTCGCGGTCTGCCCTTTGTTCTAAATCACTGCGCGAAGCAAAACCACGCTTTTGCGGCAGCGCACTCAATTTGCCGAACCCTTTCGACTTAATGTGATTGAGAAGCGATTTTCGCAGTGACTTGATTGATGTACAGGGAAGGTTCGCTCGTTCATTTCTTTTCGAGGCCCCACGAGATTCCCCCCCACCACCGCCTGCGGCGGAGCCTCCCCCCAAAGGGGGTAGGCCTTGTGCGGAGCGAGCGGGGCGGGCAAAGAAATGAACGAAATATTCGAGCGAAACTACGCCGTTCTCGTCAATTTCACTGCCAAAACGGTCATATCGTCCTCGGCTTTGCCCTTGTAGCGGCCGAGGGCGTTTTTTAAGATCTCTTCGGCGAGGGACTGCGGATTGAGAGGCTTCATGCCGCTCAGATAGTCGCACAGCTCCGCGGAGGAGCCGAACGCCGCCGTCACGCCGTCGCTCATAAAGATCAAAAAGTCCTCCGCCTTCATATTCACGCGCATGGTCGCAGGGTGGACGGCTTCCAGCATGCCGATGGGCAGGCTCTCCCCCTCGAGTACGCGGAGCTCTTCCCCCGAGAGCAAAAATCCCATGGGCGCGCCGATCTTCACGATGTCCGCTTCTCCCGTATCGAGATCGACGGATGCGACGTCGAGGCAGGAAAAGGTCTCTTCGCCCGAGAGCGCGATCAGGCGGTTGACGGTGGAGAGCACGGTGTCCCCCGGCATCTTCGCCTTGTAAAAACTTTCAAGAAGGGAGAGCGTCCTGTCCGAGACGGAGCGGGCATTCTCGCCGCTCCCCATGCCGTCCGAGAGGGCGACAAGGAATCTGCGCTCGTCGATCTTCAGAATGGAATGGGTGTCCCCGCTCATGAGCTCCCCCTCCTTGGGGCGGGAAGCGATGCCGAACGTGGCGTCAAAATCGGGTTTGCGGCGGAGAATGAAGCAGGCGCGGTCGGAGGTCAGGGGGATCTTTTCGGAGAGCGCAAGGGGGATGCGGAGCGCTTCCCCCGAGATTTTGGCGAGCTTCTTTCCGTCCGTCCTGTCCCGCATGGTGAGCGAGACGGTGAAGAGGGGACCCTCGCCGTAGAGAAAGATCTCATTCGTCATCAGCCCCGCTGCGGTGAGCGCGGCGGAGAGCCGCTCTTCTTCGTCCGAAAAGGTGTATTCCTCGCTCTGCTCGAGGGCGATGTCCCTTAGAATATCGCTCACGCCCCGCGCCTGTTCCGCAAGGAGCCGTCTGCCCTCCCGCGCGGCCTCGAGATCCTGTTCCATGCGGCGGTATTCTTCGAGTTGCTTGTTGAGGGCAAACAGCAGTCCCGCGGCATTGCGGCAGACGGAAGAGATCTCGGTCGGGAGATCGATGAGATTCGCCCGTCCCTTTGCCCGCGCGACGGCGATGAGTTTATCGAAACTCTCGTATACGCCCGCCTCGCGGCATTTGCGGCGGTTGGGGCATGCCGTGCAGAGGGCGACGATCAACCGCTCCTTAAAGCGCGTCCCTGCCCCCGCATCCTCTGCGCCGCGGTCGGAAAAGGCGGTCTCGATCTCGCGGAAGAGGGAAGAGACCTCATAGAGCTGTTCTCCGAGGGCGCGGCGGTTGCGGTTGATGGCGATGCGCGGAAGCGTCCTCTCGCGGTAAAAGAGCAGGGAACGGCCGATCTTGCGGTAGAGTTTTTCGGGCAGAAACCCGCAGACCGCGACGGGCACGAGGCAGGCGAGAAGGGTAAAGACCACGGTGAGCGCCGGCTGTGCATACAGCCCTTCGAAGTATTCTATGCCGAGAAAGCCGATCAGAACGGAAAGAGAGGATACGAATCTCCCGTAGTGGCAGAAGAGCAGTCCGAAGCAGGAGAGCAGGGCGTATTCGGCCATGGGGATCACGCTCACGCGCACGGCGCAGAGGGGCAGGGAGAGGGCGAGCGCAAAGGGGACCGCGGCCGCATTCTTCAAAAATACGACGGCGGCGACGAGGAGTGTCAGCGAAAGCGCATAGAAGGCGATCTCTCCCGCAAGATTGTAAAATCCCATGCCGGTGAACAGCCATAAAAGGATGAGTTCGCTCAGCTCGCTTCCCACGAGACGGCAGCGGAAGGCGCGGAAGAGAAGTGCGTGCACGGCGCCCTCAAAGAGCAGGGTGAGGAGCACGAAGAAGAGGGCGATGACCGCCTTTTGCCATACGGCGGAAATGGGGAAGAGGGCATACCCCGCATGGGGGTACAAAAATACGAAGGGAAGCTGGGCGAGGGCGAGGAAGAAGATCCGCTCCCAGTTGGGCTTCCGCCCCGTTTTCGCATAAACCGCAAAGACGAGGCACAAAAACGCGGCCTGCAGCGCACAGCACAGGGTCGCCACAAAAGAGAGCGCCGCGGCGGAAGAGAGCGTGTAGCAGGCGGCAAGGACGAAGGGGTCGAGCCCGCAAGTCAGAAGCGCAAACAGGAGGGGGAAGGCAGCGGGCTCCCGCATCGGCAGGGCAAAGTTCAGAAGGAGCATGCAAAAGAGCACGGCGGCGTATTTTCCCGCCGTTTTGAGAGAGAAAACTTTATGAAAGCGTCTCATGAAAAAAACACCTCTCGTTTTTCCGAAATTATAGGAAAAAACAGAGAGGGGTACAGGCGGAGAAAAAGTCTTGATTTGTCGAAAGATGAATTTTATGCCCCACCCCCTGCCCTCTCCGTGGGAGAGGGCAGGGGGTGGGGACTTGCCTGCCCCCTTTGAAGGGGGCGGGTGGCACCGCAGGTGACGGGCGGGGTTGCCCTTCAGCGGCCGCGTTATTTCTCAAACCCAAACAGATCGTTTGGGGTAATGTCGAACCGCTTGCACAGGTAGACGATCAACTCGTAGCTCAGCCGAATGTTTCCCGTCTCGTAATCGCTGTAATCCGACTGATATTTGTTCAGCTCCCTGGCGATCTGCGATTGCGTCACTCCCATTGCCTTGCGCGCTTCTTTCAGGTTCTCTCCGACAATTTTTGCAATATCCATAAAAAAATCATAGGATAAAAACCTATAAAATGATTGACATATAGGATAATATCCTATATAATAAGGCAGAATTTCAAAACAGAGGAGAGTGTCATCATGAAAAAAACAGGGCTCTTGGCAATTGCATTCGCAAGCGTATTCGTCTGTGCCGCGGCGGCGGGATGCGGCGGGAAAGATCCCGAAGAGGGCGGGGAGAGCGGCGATCAGAAGCTTTCCGCGGAAGCCGTCTGGGAAGAAGTCGCAAAACTGGACTTCACAAACGTCACGATCACGAGTACGGTCATGGGATTCGTGGTCCACGACGGAAACGGCGAAACAAAAGTGGAAACCGTGGAATATCATGAGATCCTTAAGCTCGATCTTTCGAAGAAACGTGTCTCCTATGACTGGGGCAGCGGTCGGCATACCGTCTGCGCGGAAATAGACGGCGTGCAGTATTATTTTGACGGAAACAGTGACGGCACATGGAGCAAACGCGAGGATGAGGACGGCCAGATGTTCAGATTTACATCGGCGATAAATTATGAACTCGGCGCCTTTTCGGATTATACATACGATGAAGCGACGGGGAAATATGTGACGACCGTGGTCGGAAAACGGCCCATGTCCGAGAGCGCTGTCCTTGATAAAACACGTTGGAAAGATTACTATGTGAAGCGCGAAGTCACCATCAAGGATGGGAAACTTGTCGAGTTTTACGGGGAAGGCAATGACGGGCGCACGGAAAGATATTTCTATACAGATTACGGCACGACGGTGGTCACGATCCCCGAGGCCTGAGGCGCTTCCCCGAAAGGACCCGACTTCCACGGAGGGGCGAGGACAATGGGGCGCCAAGGCCTGCCCCCTTTGAAGGGGGCAGGTGGCACCGCAGGTGACGGGCGGGGGTTGAAAATCCCAAAGTATACGAATATGCCCCCGCGCAACCGCACGGGGGCTTGATTCTTTGATTCAGTTGTCGGGCGTGCCGCCTGAAAGGCGTTGGCGCGGCGTACCGGTTGCGCCTTGCTTTCCCCTTTCACGGGCATGATCTCGACTTTCCCTCATCATCCGGACGAAAGTCCATGCGGCGTTTTCGTTCGCCGCCACTTACTTCAAAGTCGATTTTCCGCCCTTATCATATACTGGTACATTGGTCTTCTCCTCCTTTATCCGGTCGTTCGCCTTCCCTGGAGTTTCGTCATATCGCGTACCTCCGATATGAAATTTTTTGAGAGTCTTGACTTCCTTCGGGGACTCTCCTGCGGGTTGCGAGCTTTTCCGCCCGCTTACCTTTCATGAAAGATACTCACAAATTTTGTTAGCTACTTTCCTTTTCTGCCTTCATTGTACCATAGATTTCAGATTTGTCAATAGGTTTCGGAAAAATTTTTTGGATTTTTTTCAGTACTCGGCGATGCCGAGAATGTAGTCCGACTTCACATCGAGAAGAGCGCAGAGCTTTGCAAAGGTGTCGAGCGCGGGAAAGACGTCCTTTTTCATGTACTTCGAAACGGTCTGCGCCGAGACGCCGATCCCCTTTGCGATCTCCTTTTGCGGGATCCCGCTCGCCGCAACGCACTCCCTCAAACGCCGCTGGATGTCCTTAAGTTCCATAAAATCCCCCCGAAAATTTTATTTTTCATAAAAAAATATCGCACAATGTACGATTTTTTGCTTGACAATCGTACATTATACGATTATAATAGAGGTATCTTCCGTCGAAAAAGGTCGGAAGTAGGTAAATCGAATAGAACATGTCTTTCCCCCAATAAAGTCATTCCGTACGATTTACCCGCCCGCGGCGCTTTTTGCCGCGGGTGTTTTTTTCGCTTGATAGTTTCGTTGAATTTCTTTTTTCGTCTGCGTCTTTGGGGCGCATGCTCAAAAACAAATTCAACGAGGGGTTAGTGTGTATGCCTTGTAAAAAGCGATTCGGCCGACGACGTTTTGTTTCACAGGACATTAAGGCTCCCGTAGGGTGCCAAATGGGGGCGTGCAGCGGCGGGAAACCCGCCTCGCACTGTCATCAAGACTCGCCCCACCCCCTTAGTCCGTTGCGGCGGCAGGGACCGCCGCAACCCCGTCGGCGAGGCCACGCCTCCTGTCGCGGCGCAGCTCACAGTGCACCGCACTGTTGAGCAGAATTGCGCCGCTCCTCCCCTCCCACGGAGGGGGTTGCATGGCTCCTCCTTAGGAGGAGCTGTCACCGTAGGTGACTGAGGTGGGCACTCTTGGCGCCCCTCTTAGGGTCCTTCCTTAGGGATGGCGGGAAAAGGCGACCATTCTATTTTTGAAGCCTTTTCCGCCTGAGCTGTCACGCTGCCCTTGCGTGGCTGAGGGGTTTCCTAACGCCGTGATTTTCAAAAACCCCTTTCCCCTTCGGGGACTTCCCCTAAAAGGGGCAGCAAGGGAGCAGTCCTCATCCCGAGGCGAAGCCGAGCGGATCTCATAGACCTACGGACGTTCGGGGATCCACTCGCCCCTTGCGGGGCTCGGAATGAGGGCATTTATTCCCTAATCCATAAAAAAACCCGTTCCCAAAAGGGGAACGGGGAGAGGTTATTCTTCGCAGTTTTTCTTCAATGTCGCGAGGCTTTCGCTCAGCTCCTTCGGAAGACGGTCGCCGAATTGCTTGTAATACTCCGCAATCTCGTCGGCTTCCGCGCTCCAGCGTGCCTTGTCGACGTAGAGGATCTTTTCGAGCGTTTCAACGGGGAGATCCAGCCCTTCGAGGTCGATGTCCTTCGCGTAGGGGACGTATCCGATCGCCGTCTCGCGCGCGTCCACGCTTCCGTCACAGCGCTTCAAGATCCATTCGAGAACGCGCATGTTGTCGCCGAAGCCCGGCCACAAAAATTCGCCGTTTTCGCCCTGCCTGAACCAGTTGACGTTGAAGATCTTGGGCGGATTCTTGAGCTTCTTGCCCATCTCGATCCAGTGTCCGAAGTAGTCCGCCATGTGATAGCCGCAGAAGGGCTTCATCGCCATGGGGTCGTGGCGGAGAACGCCCACCGCGCCCGTTGCCGCCGCCGTCGTTTCGGAGCTCATGACGGAGCCGACGAACACGCCGTGATCCCAGTCACGCGACTGGTAGACGAGGGGCGTGGTCGTCGCC
>CANRIY010000096.1 GCA_947630775.1 uncultured Clostridia bacterium
GAGGGGGTGTCGTTCTCAATCGTATAACACCCCTTCCGTCACCTTCGGTGACACCCACCCCTCAAGGGGTGGGCAAGGTATTAACTCTCGGCTCCCCCTCGAGGGCACCCGAAGGGCGTGCCTTGTGCTGGAGCTGTCGCGCGCCTTTGCGCGACTGAGGGGGTGTCGTTCTCAATCGTATAACACCCCTTCCGTCACCTTCGGTGACACCCACCCCTCAAGGGGTGGGCAAGAGTTTCGTCAAATATCCAGATCCGTCACCAAAGTGGCGTTTTCTTCGATGAACTGGCGGCGGAGGGAGGGACTCTCGCCCATGAGGAGCGAGAACATCTTGTCCGCTTCCACAGCGTCCTGCATGGACACCTTGATGAGCGTCCTCGTCGCGGGATTCATCGTCGTGTTCCAGAGCTGTTCGGTCGACATCTCGCCGAGCCCCTTATACCGCTGGTACTCCACTTTATTGTTGTTCGCCGCGTCGAAGAGAGTCTTTTCCTCTTCGGAATAGAGATAGACGTCTTCCTTCCCCTTGACGCTCGCCTTATAGAGGGGCGGCTTGGCGGAATAGACGTGCCCGTGCTCGATGAGCGGCCGCATATAGCGGAAAAGAAACGTGAGGAGCAAAATTCTGATGTGCGCCCCGTCGACATCCGCATCGGTCATGGAGATGATGCGGTCGTAGCGGAGTTTGCTCTCGTCGAAGTCGTCCAAAATGCCGCAGCCGAAGGCGGTGATCATCGCCTTGATCTCGGCGTTCTCGAGGGCGCGGTTGAGACGCACCTTTTCGACGTTCAGGATCTTGCCGCGAAGGGGAAGAATGGCCTGAAAACGCCTGTCCCGTCCCTGTTTCGCGGTGCCGCCTGCAGAATCCCCCTCGACGATGTAGATCTCGCAAAGTTCGGGGCGCCTGTCCGAACAGTCGGCGAGTTTCCCGGGGAGCGTCGTGCTCTCCAAAACCCCCTTGCGCCTCGTGAGTTCGCGGGCATTTCTCGCCGCGTCGCGCGCCTTTTGCGCCGTGATACAGCGGAGGACGAGCTCCCGCGCCTCGGACGGGTGCTCTTCGAGATATTCCCCGAATTTATCGGCGACCGCCTTGTTGACAAAGGGACGGATAAAGGAATTGTTGAGCTTATCTTTGGTCTGCGATTCGAACTGCGCGTTCTCGAGCTTGACGGAGACGACCGCGGTGATGCCCTCGCGCACGTCCTCGCCCGTGAGCTTGTCGGAATCCTTTAAGATGTTGAGCTTCTTCCCCGCGTCGTTGATGACCTTGGTGAGGGCGAGTTTCAGACCCTCGACATGGGTGCCGCCGTCGATCGTATTGACATTGTTCGCATAGGAGTAAATGACCTCGTTGTAGCTCTCGTTATATTGCAGGGCGACTTCGCAGACGGTCGTCCCCTCCTGCGCCTCGAAGTAGAGCGGCGCTTCGAACAGCGTCTCCTGCCCCTTGTTGAGCTCTTCGGCGAGCTCGCGGATGCCCCCTTCGTAACAGAAGCAGTCCTCTCTCTCCTTCCCCTCGCGGCGGTCACAGAGGGTGATCGTGAGTCCCTTGTTGAGGAAGGCGAGCTCCTTAAGGCGGACTCTCAGCGTCTCGTACTTGAAGACGATGGTCTCGAAGATCTCGGCGTCGGGGAAGAAGGTGACCTTGGTGCCCGTCTTATCGGTGTCGCCGATGATGGCGAGCGGACGCTGGGGCACGCCGCGGTTGTAGACCTGTTTATAGATATGGCCGTTCTGGTAGACTTCGGCTTCCAGCCACTCCGAAAGGGCGTTGACCGCCTTGACGCCGACGCCGTGCAGCCCCGACGAGACCTTATATCCCGAATCGCCGCCGAACTTGCCGCCCGCATTGACTTTGGTGAAGACGACCTCGACAGTGGAGATCCCCTCTTTGGGGTGGATCGCGGTGGGGATGCCGCGGCCGTTGTCGACGACGGTACAGCTCCCGTCTGCGTTGACCGTGACGTCCACACGGGTACAGTAGCCCGCGAGCGCTTCATCGATGGAGTTATCGACGACCTCGCTCACGAGGTGGTGGAGCCCCTTTTCGTCCGTGGAGCTGATGTACATCCCGGGACGTTTTCTGATGTGCTCGAGCCCGTCGAGGACTTGAATTTGTTCCGCGCCGTAAGCGGTTTCGACCTTATCGGACATAGAAATTCTCCTTGCGTGTTTTGCGTGTGCGCGCGCACGCGCGTGCGCGCCGTATGCCCATTATATCATGAATGAAAAAAAATGTAAATAAAACGCGGCAAATTTTTTTGGGAGCATGGAAAAATTCTTTGATTTTTCGGATAAGATCCGCTTTTTTTGAATTTTCATCGAAATGGCGGAGCCCGCATAGAAATTCCAAACCTTCGCATATTGAAAGTATACGGAGGTTTTTGTATGAAAGCAACAGGCATTGTGAGAAGGATCGACGAGCTCGGGCGGGTCGTCATCCCCAAGGAAATAAGGAGAACGCTGCGCATCCGCGAGGGGGATCCGCTGGAGCTCTTTACCGACCGCGACGAGCTCATGCTCAAAAAGTACTCCCCGATCGCCTCGCTCGAGCGGTTTGCGGAGGGCACGGCGAAGTCTTTGAGCGAACAGAGCGGATATCTCGCCGCCATTCTCGATACGGACGCGGTGCTCGCCGCGGCGGGCACGGGCAAACGGGCGCTCCTCGGCAAGACGGTCACCGAAAAAGTGACGCAGATCCTCGACGCACGGCAAAGCTATCTCGCCAACAGGGCGGAGGGCGGAGAGGTCTTCCCCATCGTTGAGGGGAGCGACTATCAGGCGACGGCGCAGGTGATCGTTCCCATCATCACAGGGGGGGATTGCCTCGGCGCGGTCGTCCTTCTCACCTCGGAGGAGGGGGCGACGCTCGAATCCAATGCCGTCAAACTCGCCCGTCTCACCGCCGACATCATCGCCAACCAGTTTGAGTAAGGGTACGACACCCCCTCAGTCACGCAAGAGCAGGGCGGCGTCATCCTGAGACGGTGATATGTACGAAGTCCACGGGAGTAAGTCCCGAAGGATCTCGCCGCTATAGCGGACTGTTTGCCCCCGCGAGATTCTTCGGGAATTGCGATTCGGACTGCGTATCACTCACTGTCTCAGAATGACGCGGGGGGCGCCAAGGGGTCAATCTCGCTGCTCCTCTTAGGGGAAGTACCCGCGCAGCGAGGGATAGGGTTTTGGAGAGCACGAGCGAGAGGGAACCCCTCAGTCACCTGCGGTGACAGCTCCCCTAAAAGGGGAGCCAAGGGAAGGCCTACCCCATTTGGGGGGAGGCTCCGCCGCAGGCGGTGGTGGGGGGGCAAGCGGGAGCCGAGCCCCCCTACATAATGAAGCATGCGAATTTCCTGAAAAACGCGGCGGTGATCTCGCTGGGGGCGTTTGCGGCGAAGGCGATCGGCGCCGTCTACCGCATCTCCCTCACGGGCATGCTCGGCAGCTATGGGACGGGGCTGTACCAGATGGCGTACCCCCTTTTTGTGCTTCTTCTCACCTTTTCCTCATCGGGGATCCCGTCCGCGCTCGCCCGCATGATCGCACGGGACAGGGCGCGGGGCGTCGGGGAAAGCGCCATCTTCGGTGCGCTCCGCCTCTTTGCCCTGCTCGGCGCACTCGGAACTCTTTTGATGTGCGCCCTCTCCCCCATCATGAGCGCGGTGCAGGGGGAGCACGATCTTCTGCGGTGCTATCTTGCCCTTGCGCCTTCCGTCTTTCTCGTCGCCCTCATCGCGGCGCTGAGGGGGTATTTTCAGGGCAGGGGGGAAATGTCTCCCACGGCGTTTTCGGAGATCGCGGAACAGCTCGTAAAAACTGCGGCGGGGCTCTTCCTCTCCCGCCTTGCACGCTCTCCCGCCGAAGCGGCGCAGTGCGCCCTCTTTGCCGTGACCCTCTCAGAACTTTGCGCCCTGTTTTACCTCGCCATGCGCTTCCGCGGAACGAGAAGAGCAAGCCTGCTCCTGCGGGAACGCTCTTCCTTCTCCGTTTTATCGGCGGCACTCCCCGTGATGGCGGCTGCGGCGCTGCTGCCCCTCTCGCGCATGGCAGACAGCGTGGTCGTGGTGCGGCTTCTGTCCCGCGTCTCCCCGCGTGCAATTTCCCTGTACGGGCTTCTGTCGGGCGCGGCGGCGTCCCTTGCCGCGCTCCCCGCGACCCTCTGCTGCGGCATCGTTGCGGCGACGGTGCCAGCCGTCTCACAGAGCGTCTCGGGCGGGGACGAAGAAGAGGGAAGGCGCAGGGCGATGTATGCGCTCTCCCTCACACTTCTCCTCTCCGTGCCCCTCTCCGCCGCGCTCGCTCTTTTTGCCCGCCCCGTCGTCTCCGTTCTCTATCCCGCCCTCCCGGCGGGGGATAGAGATACGCTCGTCTCCCTCTTGCGGCTGCTTGCACTCTCCTCCGCCTTTCTTGCGGGCGCGGACACTCTCTCGGCGTCCCTCACGGGCATGGGCAGGGCAAGATCGGCCGCACGCTCCATGGGGATCGCCGTATTCGTGAAATTTTGCCTGCAATTTCTTCTGATCGGCGGGCGGCTCGGCGTTCTGGGGGCGGCGATCGCCGAGAGCGCATGCTTTCCGGTTGCTTTTTTTCTCGATCTGATGTATACTGTAAGAAAAAAGAAGGTGAAAGCGTATGATCACGGTGATCGGATCGGGAACGAAAGAGGGCGAGCTCACCCTGTCGGCGCTCAAGGCGCTCAGGGAAGCGGACGAAGTGCTCGTGCGCACGGAAGGGATCGCGTGCGTCAGGAGTTTGAGAAGCGAAACGATCCCGTTTGAAACGCTCGATTTTCTCTATGAAAAAAGCAGAAATTACGATACGCTCGCAAAAAAACTCGCCGCGGAAGTGAGACGGCGCAGCAAAGAGAAGAATGTCTGTTACGTCGTGGACGGGAGCGCGGGCGAGGACGCCTGTGCGCAGATCCTTCTCAAAAGCCGCGGCGTGGCCCTTATCGACGGCAGATCCAAGGCGGGCGCGTTTGCCGCGCTTGCGTCCGTCGGGGGGGATTTTACGGCAGTCTCCGCCTTCTCCGTCGGAAGCGGCGATCTTGCGCTCCCCCTCGTCGTCTACGACCTCACCGAGGACAACATCGGGGACGTCAAACTCTGTCTTGCGGAGCGGTACGGCGACGAAACGCCCGTGTTCTTTATCAAGAACGGAAAGGCGAAAAAGATGCCGCTTTTCGAGATCGACAGGGAAACTGTGGCGCCCATGACCGGGGTCGTCCTTCCGAAACAGCCCCTCTTAACAAAAAAACGGTTTTGTTTCGAGGACGTTGTCGCGATCTTGAAACGGCTCCGCGCCCCCGACGGCTGTCCGTGGGACAGGGTGCAGACGCATGAGAGCATCCGCATCAACGCCATCGAAGAGGCGTACGAACTCGTCGACGCGATCGACCGGAAGGATCCCGGCCGCATGTGCGAGGAAGCGGGCGACGTCTTGATGCAATCCCTCTTCCATACCCTCATCGAAGAAGAAAAGGGAGATTTTACGGTCACGGATATGCTGACCGAACTTTGCACGAAGCTCATCACCCGCCATACGCATGTATTCGGCGAGGACAGGGCGGCGACGGCGGACGGGGCGCTCTCCGTCTGGGAAAAGAACAAGATGACCGAAAAGCACCAACATACCTATTCCGACGCGGTGAACGACGTCCCCGCCTGTTTCCCCGCGCTTCTGCGTGCCCAGAAGATCGCAAAACGGACAGAAAAAGGGGGCTGGGACGCGGCGACCTTTGAAAATTTCGAACGGAAATTCCGCGAGGAGTACGGCGAGCTCAAAGAGGCGGTGAAGGAAGGAAACAGCGCCCATATTGCGGAAGAGCTGGGCGACGTACTCTTCTGCACGGTGGAGCTCGGCAGAGCCGCGGGCGCCGACTGCGAGATGGCGCTCCTCGATACCGTGAAAAAGATGCAGGCGCGCTTCAATGCCTACGAAAAGCTCGTGCTTGCGGACGGGAAAGAGATGAACGCCCTCTCCCCCGAGGAAAAAGACGAATATTATCGGCGGGCAAAAGATGATCCGCGCGCTTGACATCGCGGGCATGGTATGCCCGAACAACGTCTTTCTGGCGCCCATGGCGGGATATACGAACTATCCCTTCCGCAAGATGTGTTC
>CANRIY010000097.1 GCA_947630775.1 uncultured Clostridia bacterium
CGGGTTCTTCAGGGCATGCTCCACGGCGCGGGGAGAGATCTCGTTGAACTCGATCCTGTTCTCCCCCTCTTCGGGAAGCCCTAATACGCTCTGGAGATGCCACGAGATCGCCTCGCCTTCGCGGTCGGGGTCGGTCGCGAGATACACTCTGCCCGCCTTTTTCGCCTCTTCCGTGAGACGTTTGATCGTCTCCTCTTTCCCGGGGGAAGTGACGTAGCGGGGTTCGAAGTTCTTCTCGACGGCGACGCCGAGCGTCTTCTGCGGGAGATCGCGGATGTGTCCGCCCGAAGCGTCCACGCGGTACTTCCCCTTGAGATATTTTGAGATCGTTTTCGCCTTGCTGGGCGATTCCACAATGATAAGGTCCATAGTTCTCCTGAAAAAATTACACTGCGCTGTACTTGTTGCCGCCCGATTTGACGGCGAGTCCCTTGAGCTCGAGCGAGGAGAGCATCGCGGTCGCCTCGAAGATCTTCATCCCGAGCATCGTGGCGATCTGTGCCGCATGCATTTCCCCGTTCGATCTGAGAAGGGTGACGATCTCCCCCTCTCTGCCCTCGGGCATCTCTTCCCCGCGCGGGGCCGATTCCATTCCGTAGACGGAGAGAATGTCCTCCGCATCCGTGACGAGGAAAGCGCCCTTTTTGATGAGTTCGTTACATCCCTCGCCGCGGGAGATCCCGGGATTATAGGGAAGGGCGAAGACGTCGCGCCCGTAGTCGAGGGCGCGGCTTGCCGTGATGAGCGCGCCGCTCCTTTCCCCCGCGGAGAGGACGAGCACGCCCTCCGAAAGCCCCGCAAGGATGCGGTTGCGCGCATGAAAGACATATTTTGCCGCCACCGTGTCGGGCGGGTACTCCGAAAGAAGCAGACCCTTTTGCAGGATCCTCTCTTTGAGCCCCGCATGGGCGGCGGGATAGCACTGGCCGAGCCCGCACGGAAGCACGCAGATAAGATTCCCGCTCTCGATGGCGCCCGCGATCGCCGCGCCGTCTCCCCCTTCGGCGAGCCCCGTGACGATGACGAACTGCTCCGAGAGCGTACGCGAGAGCTCTTTCCCGATCTTTTCCGCCCACGGGGGCGTGATGCGGGAGCCGACGATGCAGAACATCTTGCGGGACAGAAGTTCCCGCCGCCCCGCGCCGTAGAGAAGAAGGGGCGGGTCGTTGATCTGTTTGAGTGCCGCGGGATAGTCGTCCGAGGCGAGCGTCACGGCAAAGATCCCCCGCCGCCGAAGTTCCGAAAGATATTCCGCCGCGCGGCGGTCCTCTTCCTCCGTAATGAGGGTCGCGGGATCCTGTGAAGACAAAAGAAGAGAGACGCAGCTACGGTAATCCTTGCCGCTCATCGCCGAAAGATAGATGATCGCGCGCTCTTCCTTTGTATATTTCATGATCAACCGAGTTTATCGTAAAGTCTGTACGAGACCGCCTCGAACACGTGCTTGGGAAGGATATCCTCGCTGTTGTCGAGATCGGCGATGGTGCGGGCGACCTTGACGATCCTCGCCCGCGCACGGGCGGAGAGCTTCATGCGGTCGAACGCGTCGCGCAGGATCTTGTCCCCCTCTCTCGTGAGGCGGCAGAATTCCTGTATCTCCTTTTCCCCCATCTCCGCATTGGTATTGATGGGAAGTCCCTCGAAGCGGTTGCGCTGGATGCGCCGCGCGGCGTTGACCCGCGCCTTTACCGTCTCCGAATCCTCGTTGACTTCTTCCGAAGTCAGATCGTCGTATGTGATGTTATCGACCTCGACCTGCAGATCGATCCTGTCGAGCAAAGGTCCCGAGATCTTTCTCCTGTACCGCCTGATTTCGGCGGGGGTGCAGGTGCAGATCCTGTCCGCGGAGCCGTAGTTCCCGCAGGGGCAGGGATTCATGCTCGCGCAGAGCATGAACCGCGAGGGATATGTAAAGCTTCCGCCCGCGCGGGAGACGGTGATCTTCCCGTCCTCGAGGGGCTGGCGGAGCGCTTCGAGCGTGGAACGCTTATATTCGGGCAGCTCATCCAGAAAGAGCACGCCGCCGTGCGCCAATGAAATCTCCCCGGGGTGCACGATGCGGTTGCCGCCGCCGCACATGGAGACGGTCGTCGCCGTGTGGTGCGGGGTGCGGAAGGGCCGCTCGCTCACGATGCCCTCTTCCCCCAAAACGCCCGCGACGGAGTGGATCTTGGTAATCTCGAGCGCCTCTTCGAAGCTCAAATCGGGCATGATGGTGGGAAGGCACCTTGCGAGCATGGTCTTGCCCGTTCCGGGAGGGCCCGACATGAGCAGGTTGTGTCCGCCCGCGACGGCAATTTCGAGCGCGCGGCGGGCGATGGGCTGCCCCTTGACGTATTTGAGGTCCGCGGAGCCCTTCTTCCCCTTCCCGGGGACGAATTCCGCCGTATCGAGGGGCAGGATGGGCTGGACGCCGACGAGATGCTTGACGACTTCTCCCAAAGAATGTGCGGGATAGATCTCCGCACCGCCGAGGTAGCGCGCTTCCTCCGAGTTTTCGGCGGGGATCACAAAACGGGTGAACCCGTGCGCTTTCGCCGAGATGAGGATAGGCAGGAGCCCCGAAATGGGCCTGAGATCCCCCGTGAGGGCGAGCTCGCCCAAGAAGACGATGTCCTTGACGTCTGCGCCGAGGAGCTGTTCGCTCGCTTTCAAAAGGCTGACGGCGATCGCAAGGTCGAAGCCCGCGCCCTCTTTTTTGAGATCGGCGGGCGCGAAATTGATCGTGATCCTGTTCATGGGGAAGAGCAGCCCGCTGTTTTTGAGGGCGGAGCGCACGCGCTCCTTGCTCTCCTTGACGGCGGCGTCGGGAAGGCCCACCATGTCGTAAGAGGGAACGCCCTTATTGACGTCCGCCTCAACTTCCACGGGAACTCCTTCGAGCCCGTTGAGCGCATAACAAATGATTTTCGCGATCATAATTTCCCCCTATGATTTTATCCGAAGAGTTTTCCCATCAAAGACGCGGGAAGCGGGATCGAGAAGGTGAACGCCGCAAAGAGCGCAAAACAGAGGACGAGAAGGACGAGCGCGGTGATCGTGACGATCTTTGCGATTTTGCCCGCTTTTGCGGGAAGGTTCATGGAAAAGTCCACAGCCTCCGCCGCAAGGACGAAACCGAACACATATGCAAGGAAGATGAAGCCGAGCGTATCGGCAAATGCGGCGCAGATGAGCGAGATCACAAGCCCCGCGAGCGGCACGACGGTACGGCGGAGTTCCGCTTTCCCGTTCGTCTTCACTGCGCAGACGATCCTGTAGACGGCGAATCCCACACCGACGAGCGCCATCACGGCGGCGACCGCGTTGACCGCAATGCCCGTCACCGCATACGAGCTGCCCGCCCCCCTGAACAGGGTGAGGAAGAGGCTCCAGTTTGAGGCGGTATTGCCGAGTTCGTTGGCGCCCGCAAAACCGCCCGCAAATGCCTTCCAGCCGAGCGTAAATGCATTCATGCCGGGCGCGGCGGGATTATCGTACATCTTGAGGAGCGGATAATAGACGGGGATCATGCACAGAAGGGAGAGAACGAACGTCCCGAGGATGAGCGCCGCCGCAAATCCGAGCCCCGCGACCAGATTCTTCGAACGGTATTCGGAGACGACATTCAGGACCTTCTTCTTCGCGGCGGAAGATGCGGCGGGGACCGTCTCCTCTTCCGTTTCCGTCACGGCTTGCTTTTCCTTCGCTTCATATTCTTCGATCGCCGCATCGAGATAGTACCTTCTCGCCTTCTGCTGGCGAACCATGCCCGCGATGAAGAGCCCCACGATCCCGAGAACGGGGATGAGCATCGCGCCGTTCACGCAGATCGCCGCGGCGCCCGCAAGCCCGCCGAAAAGGAGGGGCAGTGCGCCGATAAGGTTGGGCTTTTTCATGCCGCTGCGGTAGAACTTATGCACGAGGAGAAGGGAGAGCGCGACAAAGAACAGCCCCGCGGTGAGCGGCGTCCCGAGGTGCCCGAACGAGAATGCGAGATCGCAGAATACATAGAGCAGAGAGAATACAAACGCCGCCCTGTCGCTCCCCGTGAGCTGCAACACAAAGAGGAATCCCACGATGAGGAGCCCGAAGGAGAAAAGCATCGGGAAGAAGCGCAGCCCGAAGGGGGTCACGCCGAACATGTCGGTCCCCAGTGCGATGAGGTCCATGCCGAGCGTATTATAGACGCTCTCCACCGTATAGACGCGGGGATCCTCACCGGCGGCATTCACGCTGTAACGGTTGCCGTTCTTCATTTCGGCGATCGTGAGAAGCGAATAGATCTCCGGCTTCGTAAAGGTATCGAAGGAGGACACCGCATTGACGGGCAAACCGGGAAGGGCGGGCTTTTCCTTGACGGAAGAATCGTCCATCGCCGTCTTATATGCCTGCGCCTGCGTATTGATCTCGCCGTCGAGGAGCGCCTGTGCGGCGGCTGCCGCCTCGGCAGTCGTCTGTCCCTTGGCGGGGGTCGCCTTCGAGACCGCCGCGGGGATCACATACTGTTCGCGGTTGGATTCGCCCGAGCGGGGAGAGCCCACAAAGACGACTTCCTCGATGCGGATATTCGCAGACGCCGCCGTGAGATGCCAGTACTGGTTGGACTGGATGGAGCGGGTGGACAGCGCGCGGATGACGTCGCCGAGGGGCGCCGTCCAGCGGTAGAGCACATCCGTCGCCTTGACGAGCTTCGCCTTTTCGTCGGGCTCTATATCGTCCCCGGCGGTAAAGATGTTCTCGAGAAGCATCGTGCCGACGGTCGTACGGTTGCCTTCCGACGAAGAGGAGTACTGGACCCTGATCCCCGCAGATCTGCCCGGTTCGGAGTAGATCGCCTCGGTAAAGACGTAGATGTCTTCGATCTGGAGATAGACGGTCCTCGTCTGCTCTTTTCCGCTATTGTCGGTATAGGTCTCCCTGATGCTCGGGTCGAGGCGGAAAGTCACAGCGGACTCCTGCGCATCCGTGCCCGTTCCGGAGGCATAGACGGGGCCGCTGAACTCATAGCTCTCCCCGCGGGTGCGGAAGGAGCCGAGCGTCCCGAGCCCGACGGCAAGGAACACGAGCGCCAGCGCGATGAACGCGAGAATGAAAGGTGACAGTTTTTTCAGTTTTCCGTTGGTTTTTCTCATAGAGGTATTCCCTATTATAATTAGTCTTTCCTATTCTACCCGATTACGGGCAAATTGTAAACGGATTTTCGGACCTTTCCGAAAATTTTTTTTCACAAAATTCCTCGATTTGTATAAAAAATGCCCGTTCATGGCGCGGAGGGCAAAAAAAGAGGTCCGCCGTGACCTTCGGCAGACCCTGCTCTTTTTTATTTCTTTTCCTTGATCTTCGCCGCCTTGCCGGTGCGTCCGCGCAGATAATACAGCTTTGCTCTGCGGACTTTGCCCTCTCTCACAACGTTGACATATGCGACCTTGGGAGAATGAAGGGGGAAGCAGCGTTCCACGCCGACGCCGAACGAAAGACGGCGGACGGTGAATGTTTCGCGGATACTGCCGCCCTTTTTGGCGATGACGACGCCCTCGAAGTTCTGGATACGTTCCTTTCCGCCTTCGATGATACGATAGCCGACTTTTACGGTATCGCCGACATTGAACGCGGGAACGTTTTCCTTCAACCCCTCGGCTTCGATCTGCTCGATGAGTCCCATGACTTTACCTCCTGTAATACGCGGCGTTCGTGCCCTTTGGCAGAGGACCGCCCGAAGTCAACTCAGAATTATAGAGCAAATCGCCGAAAAAGGCAACCGTTTTTGCATGCAAAAAGCGGATTTTTTTGCAAAGTTGCCCATTTTGGCCGTTTTGGCACGAAAAATGTCCTCGCTTCCCCTTGTAGGGAAAATTTTGCACTTCTGCCAAAGATTGATAATCTTTGGCGCAAAATTTTCTTGGCATTTGCTCATTTGTTCGGGCAAATGCTGACCGAACGCGGGTCTCTACCCGCGTGAGACAGTACCCGCGCAGCGGGGGATAGGGTTCTCGCTGCCCCTCTTAGGGGAAGTGGCGAACAAAGTGAGCCAAAGGGGTTTCAAAAACCCCTCAGTCGCGCAAGGGC
>CANRIY010000098.1 GCA_947630775.1 uncultured Clostridia bacterium
CGACGATCCCACCCGCATGAAGATGCAGACGCATGAGTTCTACATGAAGACGGGGGATGAAATGGCGGCACTCTTTCCCGATCTTCCCGAGGCGATCTCCAACACCCGCGTCATCGCGGACAAGGTCTCCGACGTCGATACGCCTTTCAATCTCAAAGAGGACGGCTCTCCCGTCTACGATAAATCCCTCATTCCGCTCTATACCGCGGACGACGGGACGCCTTCGCCCGAATATCTGACCCGCCTCACGTGGGACGGACTTCCCAAGCGGTACCCCGTTCTCACCGATGAGATCAAAAAGAGGGCGGAGTACGAGCTTTCCGTCATCATCAAAATGGGGTTTGCGGATTATTTCCTCATCGTTTGGGACTACATCAACTGGTCGAGACTGCATGATATCCCTGTCGGCCCCGGGCGGGGCAGCGGCGTGGGAAGCATCGTTGCTTACGCTATCGGGATCACGAATGTCGATCCGCTCAGATACGATCTTCTCTTCGAGCGCTTTCTCAATCCCGACCGTGTCTCCATGCCCGACTTCGACGTCGATTTCTGTACGGAGAGAAGGGGAGAGACGATCGAGTATGTCAGGAGGCGCTATCATCCCGAAAACGTCGCGCAGATCGTCACGTTCGGAACCCTCGCTTCGCGCGCCGTTATCAAGGACGTCGGCAGGGTCATGCGCGTGCCGTATGCGGATACCGACCGCGTTACTAAGCTCATGGACGGGAAATCCACCATCCGCGAGCTGTTGGGGCTCAACATTGAGAGCTGCCGCCAAAAGGTCCTCGATACGGCGGACGATCCCGACAAGCACGATGAAGCGCTCAAAAAGCTCGCCGACCAGGAGAGCAAGCGCAATTCCGAATTTGTGGAGATCTACGAATCGGACGAGACCTTGAAACGTGTCATCGACATGGGGCTCAAACTCGAGGGAATGCCCCGCAACACATCGATGCATGCGGCGGGCGTCGTCATCTGCCGTAAAAAGATCGCCGACAACGTGCCGCTCTCCCGCAACGGGACGGATATCACGACCCAGTTCGACATGAAAGAGGTGGAGTCCATCGGCATGCTCAAAATGGACTTTTTGGCGCTCACCACCCTCACCGACATCAAAAAGACGCTCGATTATATCTATGAGGACTACGGGAAGCATATCGAGTTCGGGCAGAGCTGCGACGATCCGGGGGCATACGATCTCATTGCGGAAGGGGATACGGACGCGGTGTTCCAGCTTGAGCAGGGTGGGATGAAGCGGTTCATGAAACAGCTCCGCCCGACCTGCCTCGAAGATCTCATCGCGGGGATCTCCCTATACCGCCCCGGTCCCATGGACTTTATTCCCGACTATCTGAAAAACAGGGCGGAGCCCGATAAGATCCATTACCTCACGCCGCTCCTGAAACCCATTCTCGAAAAGACGTACGGGGTCATCATCTATCAGGAGCAGGTCATGCAGATCTTCCAGAACCTTGCGGGGTATTCTCTCGGGCAGGCAGATCTCGTCCGCCGCGCAATGGCGAAAAAGCACCGCTCCGAGCTGATGGCGCAGAAGGATAAATTCATCTACGGCGACGTGGACAAGATCGTCCGATACGAAAAGGACGGCTCTCCCGTCTACGGCAATATCACGGGCTGTAAGGCGCACGGGATCCCGCCCGAAGTCTCCGCCGAGCTCTTTGCCCAGATGGAGAGCTTCGCTTCCTACGCTTTCAACAAGTCGCACGCCGCGGCATACGCCGTTGTCACCTATCAGACGGCATTTCTCAAAAAGTACTACCCCAAGGAATTCCTTGCGGGCGTGCTCAATAACCGCATCACCAAGATCGACGAAATCGCAAAATACGTCGTCTACATGAAGGAAAAGAACATTCGGGTCCTGCCGCCCGACGTCAACCGTTCGAAGGCGTACTTTTCCGTCGAAGGGGACGGGATCCGCTTCGGCCTGTGCGCACTGCGCGGGGTCGGCATCGCCGCAATGGAGAGCGTCATTGAAGAACGCGCCAAGGGAGGACGCTTCAAGGATTTCTCGGATTTCCTGATGCGATGCACGAAGTTTGTCAATAAGCGGATGGTCGAAGCGCTCATCTTCGGCGGCGCGTTCGACGGAATGGGCTACCGCAGGGCGCAATACAATGCCGTCTATGAAGATCTCATGCGTCGGATCCAGCTCATCGACAAACAAAAGTCGAGCATGCAGATGTCGCTGTTCGGCGATTTTATCAGGGAAGACGCCCCGAAGGCGGAATATCCCGACATCCCCGAATGGGAAGCGGACGACCTTCTCGGCAAAGAAAAATCGGTGCTCGGCGTCTATGTCAGCGGCCATCCCTTCGAGCAGTACGCCCATCTCTTCAAGGATTGTTCCTTCCATACGGGTATGCTTTCGGACTTCGAAGAGGACGAAGAGACGGGTAGCAGGACATATAATCTCATCAAGGCGGGAGATCCCGCAACGCTCGGCGGACTCGTCGCGGGGGTCAAGAAGATCAACACGAAGTCGGGCGCGATCATGGCGTTTATCACCGTCGAAGATCTCTACGGCAGTGTCGAATGCGTCGCCTTCCCGCGCATCTACGAGAAGGTGCGTTCGGCGCTCAGGCACGACGCCGTTGTGCGCATTTCGGGCAAGATCGACTGTCCGCCCGATAAACTTCCCGTCATCGTCGTTGATACGCTCGATGTTCTCGATCCCGAGGAGCAGACGAAAAAGGCGGAGCCCGAACCGAAGGAACAGGAACAGGTTTTATGGCTGGACGCGCGTTCGCTTGCGGAAGAGGATTTTAACGAACTCGTCGACGCGCTCGAAGGCTATCAGGGCGAAACAAAGGCGAAGATCCTCTACGGGGGGAAGCGGTTCGAGTACGGGATCCGCCTCTCCCGCGCGCTTGCCGCAGAGCTCAGGACCTTCCTTCCCGAGTCCTGCATCAAGATCGTGTAAAAAAATCAAAAAAGAAATACGGAAAATCGGAAAACAGTCTTTCTTTTTTATTTTTGATGTGCTATAATACCAAAGAGAGGGAAGTACACGGAGGTCAATATGAAGCGAATCGGATTACTCACAAGCGGCGGCGACGCACCCGGCATGAATGCCGCGATCAGAGCCGTCGTCCGCACGGCAATTTATTTCGGCATGGAAGTATACGGCATCGAACGCGGCTACGCGGGCCTCATCGAGGACAATATGCGGCAGCTTGAAATGCGTTCTGTCTCCGATATCGTCCAAAGGGGCGGCACGATGCTCCGCACGGCGAGATGCCTCGAAATGCTCACCAAAGACGGGCAGAAGCAGGCGGTCGCGACGCTTGAAAGAAGGGGGATCGAGGGGCTCGTCGTCATCGGCGGCGACGGATCCTTCCGCGGGGCAAAGTGTCTGACTGAGGACTACGGGATCCCGACGATTGGGATCCCCGGTACCATCGATAACGACCTGCAATACACGGATTATACGCTGGGCTTCGACACGGCGGTCAATACCTGCCTCGAAGTCATCAATAAACTCCGCGATACCATGAATTCGCACGAACGCATCTCCGTCGTCGAGGTCATGGGCCGCCATTGCGGGGATATCGCCCTCTACGCGGGCATCACATCCGGCGCCGAGATCATCGTCGTGCCCGAAATCGCATTCGACCTTGAAGACATCGTCATGCGCATCAACCGTTCCCGCGCGAACGGCAAGCATTCAAATATCATTGTCGTGGCGGAAGGGGCGTGCAGCGCCGACGAATTTGCCAAAAAATTGCAGGAAGTTACCACCTACAACGTCCGTGCGACCACCATCGGGCACATCCAGCGCGGCGGTTCGCCCTCCATGGCGGACAGAATGCTCGCCGCGCAGTTCGGCAATAAAGCCGTCCGGCTTTTGAAAGACGGCATCGGAAACCGCGTCGTCGGGATCCACAGAAACGAGATCATCGATATGGACATCATCGAGGCAGTCTCCATGAAAAAGAAGTTCAATTATGAACTTTACGAGACCCTTCAGATGATCTCCATGTAATTTCGAAGGACGACCGCAAGCGTCGGCTTCCGCTGCGGAAGCAAAGTGGGGGAAGAAATGATTTTAACAGTCTGCATGAGTCCGAGCGTAGACGTCACGATCGAGCTTGATTCGCTCAACATCGGAAAGATCAACGTCGTCAGATCCAAGACGCTGTCCTTTACCGGGAAGGCGCTCAATGTTGCGATCGGCGTTGCCCGTCTCGGCGCCGAAGCGTTCGCCACCGGGTTTATGTACAATGAAAACGGCCAGATGTTCGAGCACGCGCTCGACAGGGAAGGTGTCCGCTTTTCTTTTGTCTGGAACAACGGCCGCGTGCGTGAAAACTATAAATGTATCGACAAACGCTCCATGCTCACCGAGATCAACGACGTCGGCGGGCAGGTGGAAGGGGAAAAGCTGGTCGAACTTCTCCGCATGATCCAGAGTTATTCGGCTCGGTCGGCGGTCACCGTCATTTCGGGGAGCCTTCCCCGCGGCGTGGACGACAGTTATTACCGCGATCTTTTCCGCGCCGTCGATCCGCATTCGCTTAAGATCGTGGATACAGAGGGCGGGCGGCTCTTTGCCGCGCTCGAGGCGGGGGTCGATCTCGCGAAGCCCAATCTCGAAGAGCTCGAAAATACACTTGGCAGAAAACTGAAAACGAGGGCGGAGATGCTCTCGGGTTGCAGGGAGCTTTTGGACCGCGGCGCAAAGACGGTGCTCCTCTCCCTCGGACGGGATGGCGCAATCATCACGGACGGGTCAAAGAATTATTATTGTAAGAGCATCAACGTCGCTGTCAATTCCACGGTCGGCGCGGGCGATGCGATGGTCGCCGCTGTTGCAAACATGATGCAGCAGGGCGCGGAGCTTCGGGATATCCTCCGCGCGGGCGTCGCCGCGGGCACGGCGGCAGTCACGACGTTCGGCACGATCTCCTTCGCCAAAGAGAAGTACGAAGAGATCTTATCCAACGTGAAAGTGACGGAGATCTGAGCGGCCCGACGGCAGAGTTCTCAATAATTTATAATCCTTTGAGCGTGTAACATACGCGCCGAATGTTTCATGAAAAATTTCAACATATTTCGACAGAACCACAAGATATAGTGATGAAAGAAATTTTTTTATCAAAATCTTGTGCTCAAACAGTTGACATCTTCCAATATATGGTGTACAATAATAGCGTTCCCTCCGGGGAACGCTTTTTGCCTGTGAGACGGGCGGGAAATCTACGAAGCGCAAGAGGAGCGGGGAAATGAAAATCATTAAACGGAACGGTACGGAAGTTTCATTCGATATTGAAAAGATCGTGAATGCGATCAGAAAAGCGAACAACGAGGTAAGCGAAGACAACCGCCTTACCGAAGAGCAGATCGCGGAGATCTCCGCGAAGGTGAAATCGCTCGCGAACGACCTCAACCGTGCGGTCAGCGTTGAAGAGATCCAAGATTTTGTCGAAAACCAAATCATGGATCATAAGGCGTTTGCCGTCGCGCGCAAGTATATCACTTACCGCTATTCGCGCGCCCTCGTCCGCAAATCCAACACCACGGACGAGCGCATCCTCACGCTCATCGAATGCAACAACGAGGAAGTCAAGCAGGAAAATTCCAACAAAAATCCCACCGTCAACTCCGTTCAGCGCGACTATATGGCAGGGGAGGTCAGCAAGGATCTCACCCGCCGTCTCCTTTTGCCGCGCGACATCGTGGAAGCGCACGAGCAGGGTCTCATCCACTTCCATGACGCCGATTATTACGCCCAGCATATGCACAACTGCGACCTCGTGAACCTCGAGGACATGCTCCAGAACGGCACCGTCATCTCGGGGACGCTGATTGAAAAGCCGCATTCCTTCTCGACGGCCTGCAATATCGCGACGCAGATCATCGCGCAGGTCGCCTCCAACCAATACGGCGGCCAGTCGATCTCGCTTACCCATCTCGCTCCCTTTGTGGATATCAGCCGCCAAAAGATCCGTGCCGAAGTTGCGGAGGACTTGCCGATGTGGGCGTCATGGAAGATACCATTG
>CANRIY010000099.1 GCA_947630775.1 uncultured Clostridia bacterium
CCGCAATCCCAATGTCAGACGGGATTGCGGCTATCCGCCCCTCGTGACGCCTTCCTCGCAGATCGTCGGCACGCAGGCGGTGATGAACGTCGTCATGGGCGAAAGATATAAGATGGTCACGAAGGAGACGCGGGACCTCTTTGCGGGCAAGTACGGCCAGCTCCCCATGCCCGTCAACGAAGAGGTCGCAGAGAAAGTCTTAAAGGGCGAAAAGCGCATCACGTACCGCCCCGCGGACGATCTTGCGCCCGAATACGAGAAGATCAAGGCGGAAGTCATCGAAAAGGGGTACTACACGCAGGAGGAGGACGTGCTGTCCTATGCCTCCTTCCCCGAGGTGGCAGAGAACTTCTTCAAGTGGAGAAAGGCGAAAAACGACGGCGTGGACATCGATCTCGCCAAAACGGGGGTCTACCCTGTATAATGGGTTGGCAAGGCGGGGGCGGAACGCCCTCGCCGTATCATAAAAAGGGGAAATATGAAGCGGGTCGCTGTGATCGGCGGGGGCGCTTCGGGGCTTATGGCGGCATATGCCGCCGCAAAGAACGGCAACGAAGTCACACTCTTCGAAAAAAACGAAAAAACGGGGAAAAAGATCTACATCACGGGCAAAGGCAGATGCAACGTGACGAACGATTGCGCCCCCGATGAATTTTTGCAGAATGTCGTGCACGGCGAAAAATTTCTGCGCGGCGCCGTCTGGGCATTTTCTCCCGCTGACCTCATGGAGTTTTTGCGCTCTTTCGGGCTCGAACTCAAAGTGGAGCGGGGGAATCGCGTCTTTCCGCTCTCCGATCATGCCAGCGACGTCACAAAAACGCTCGAAAAGGCCTGCAGATCGGTGGGGGTTTCCTTTCATTTGCAGGAAAACATCGAGAAAATCGAGGTTTTGCATAGTACTGTGTCTGGCATAGTATCGGAAAAAGGCCGTTTTCCCTGCGACGCCGCCATCGTTGCGACGGGCGGGCTCGCCTACCCATCGACGGGCTCCACGGGGGACGGCTATCAGTTCGCAAGGGAGGCGGGGCATTCCGTCTCGCCGCTCTTTCCCTCACTTACGGGGATAGAGCTCAAAGAAGATGTCTCGTCTTTGCAGGGCATTTCCCTGAAAAATGTCGTCCTGACGGCAAAACGGGGCGAAAAAACGCTGTTTTCCGAGCTCGGCGAGATGCTTTTCACCCATTACGGGATCTCGGGACCTCTTGTTTTGACTCTCTCGGCGCTCGTTGCGCGGATCCCCTTGCGGGAAATTTCGCTTTCCGTCGATCTGAAACCCGCGCTTGACGAAAAAAAGCTGGACGAAAGGCTTCTCCGCGACCTCAAAGATCGCTGCAATGAGCAGATGAATAACGTCATGCGCGGCTTGCTTCCCGCGGGCGCGTGCGGCGCGGTTTTGAAGCAAGCGGGGGTCGCCCCCGAGAAGCGTGCCAATTCGCTGACAAAGGAAGAGCGGGGGAGCCTCATCTCCGCCCTCAAAGGATTTTCCCTCACGCCCGTCTCCCTGCGTGGCTTTTCCGAGGCGGTCGTGACTTCGGGCGGAGTCGACCTCAGGGAGATCGATCCCAAGACGATGGAGAGCAAAAAGGTAAAAGGGCTCTATTTTTGCGGCGAGGTGCTCGACGCGGACGCATTTACGGGCGGATTCAATCTTCAGATCGCTTTTTCGACCGGTTATGCGGCGGGAAAGAGCATCCGCTGAAAATACGGCGAATTCATTTGACAATTTTTGTCCGAACATATATAATGTTTAGGAAATACGGAGGAGAATATGGTAGTCATACGCGGCGCTACGACAATTTCAAGCGACACCAAAGAGGAGATCCGCAAGGCTGTAAAGGAACTTCTCGAACAGATCGAGAGCAGGAATTCGCTCAAACGTGACGAGATCGTCTCGCTGGTCTTTTCGAGTACTTCCGATATTCACTCTTATTACCCTGCAAAGGCGGCGCGGGAGGCGGGCTTTATGAGCTGTTCGCTCTTTTCCGCGCAGGAGCCCGATATTGAAGGCGGACTTCCGCTCTGCATCCGCGCGATGCTCTTTGTGGAAAAGAATCTCACGCCCTCGCACGTCTATCTGCGCGGAGCGAAGGTTTTGCGGAAGGATATTGCAGGCAAATACAACATCGCTATCGACGGGCCTGCGGGGAGCGGGAAATCGACGGTCGCAAAACGCATCGCCAAGGATCTGAATATTCTCTATCTCGATACGGGCGCAATGTACCGCGCGTGCGCACTGAAAGCGCTCGAAGCGGGGATCGATCCCGCGGACGAGACTTCCGTCGTTGCCCTGATGCGGGACGTAAAGCTTGACGTCGTGTATGAAAACGGGCTCCAGAAGACCCTTCTCGACGGCAGGGACGTCTCGGAGGAGATCAGAAAGGCTCCCGTCTCGATGGCGGCGTCCACCGTCTCCAAACATGCGAGCGTCAGAATGCACCTTGTCGAAAAACAGCGCGAGATCGCGGGAAGGATGAGCTGCGTGCTCGACGGCAGGGACATCGGCACGTTCGTTCTGCCGGACGCGGATTTCAAATTCTATTTGACGGCCTCTCCCGACATCCGCGCAAAGCGCAGATACGACGAGATGGTCGCAAAGGGGGAGCAGGTGGATTTCGACGAGCTGAAAGAGGCGATCGTCAACCGCGACAGGCAGGATATGAGCCGTGCGCTCGCCCCCCTGAAGCAGGCGGACGACGCCGTGCTCATCGATACTTCCGAAATGTCTGTCGACGAAGTCGTCGCGGCGATCGAGCGCGCCCTGCAGGAGAAGATATGAGTGAGAACGGCGAGGGGGAGCTTTCTCCCCGTGAACTGAAAAAAGAGCAGAAAAGGCTCAAAAAAGAGGAAAAAAAGCGGCTGAAACGGGAAAAACAGATGAAAAACCGCAAATTGCTCTTCCCTGCCAACAAGAAGGGAAAGCATGTCATGCACCTGATGAACTTTTTGCGGTTTCTCTTCTATCCCATCCATTTTCTTGTCTATCCCTATAAGCTGTATGGGCACAAAAAGGTCGGGTTCGGCGCCTACATCTATATGGGGAACCATTACTGCCTCTGGGACGTCTTCTACCCCGCCCGTACGACGGGGGAGGGGATCCATTATCTGATGAAGGATTCCCTCATGCATATGCCCGTCGTCGGATACTGGGCGAGGCACGTCGGCGCGATCCCCGCAATGCGCGACGGATCGGACGTACGCACGCTGATGGAGTCCATGAAAGTCCTGAAAAACGGGGAGAAGATCTCTCTCTTCCCCGAGGGGACGCGGAATAAGGTCTCCGACGAGGAATTTCTGCCCTTCCACGGGGGTGCGGCGCTCCTTGCGATCAAGACAAAGACGCCCGTCATTCCCTTCGTCATCTGCAACAGACCCAAAGTGTTCCATGTGACGCACGTCGTTTTCGGCGAACCGATCGAGCTGAGCGAGTATTACGGAAAGCGCATGACCGCCGAGGACTACGCCGCCGCGGACGAAAAACTCAAAAACAGGCTCTACGAGCTCCGCGAGGAGCACCGCGCCTATCTTGCAAGCAAAAAAAAGAAAAAGAAGGAAGCCTGAGTGGAAGTTTTCGTCGCAAAAAACTGCGGCTTTTGCGAGGGCGTGAGACGGGCTGTAGACACCGCCTTTTCGGTCCCGCCCGAAAATACTTTTGTCCTCGGCGAGCTCATCCATAACGGGGAAGTGGTGCGCCGCCTCACGGAGCGCGGGATCCCCACGGTGGAGGATCTTAGCGAAGTCCCCGACGGCGCCTCGCTCATCATCCGTTCTCACGGCGTTGGGCGGGAGATCTATACCGCATGCGAAAAGCGGGGCATCCGCGTCATCGATTGCACCTGCTCATTCGTCCGCCATACCCAGCGGATCGTCTTCGAGGCGGGAAAGGCGGGAAAGACGGTCGTCATCGCGGGGCACAACGATCATCCCGAAGTCAAAGGGCTCGTCGGCTGGTGCCCTTCGGAAAGCTACGTTGTTTCCTCCGAGGAGGACGATTTTTCCCCGCTTGACGGAAAAAACGTCGTTTTGGTGTCCCAAACCACCTTTTCGGAGCAAAGATTTTCGAAAATTGCAAAAAATCTTAAAAATGTAGCCCCGAAAACAGTTGAGATTTTTAAGACAATTTGTTATACTACTGTATGTAGGCAAAAAGAGGCAGATTCTCTTGCCGCAAAATGTGACGCTGTGCTTGTCATCGGCGGGGCAAACAGCAGCAACACAGCCAAGCTTTGCGAAATTGCGTCGGCGAAGTGCGATCGGGTGATCAGATTGAGCTCAGCAGACGGTTTCGAATATGAAAAAATTAAATTTTTGAAAAGGGTCGGCGTGATAGCGGGAGCGAGCACTCCCGATTGGCTGACTCAGGAGGTTCTCTTCAAAATGGCAGAAAACAACGCGGAAGTACATGAGACGACCGAAGTCGTCGAAGAAACGGCGCCCGTGACGGAAGTCACTGCGCCCGAGACGCAGGAAGCAGCGCCCGTTGCGGAAGCACAGGCACCCGAGACGCATGCGGAGCCCGAGACGCCCGCCGAGGAAAAGCCCGTCCGGAAACAGGCGAATCTGATGGAAAAGGTCGTCGAGGACATCGACAAGAACGAGCGTTACAAGAAAGGGCAGATCATCTCTGCGAACATTGTCTCCGCGACGGACGAGGGCATTTATGTCTCCGCCTCCGGGAAGCTCGAGATCCTTCTTGCGAAGGAAGAACTCGATTGCGAGCAATACAGCCGCGAGGCGTATGCCGCTCGGGTCGGCGAAGAGATCCACGTCATGGTCGTGGAAGTCTCTCCGAAGGTCAAGCTTTCCGAAAAAGCCGTCAAGAAGATCCGCGAAGAGGAAGCTCTCCTCAAGGACATTGAAGACGGAAAAGAGTTCAGCGTCGTCTGCACGGGTACCAACAAGGGCGGCCTTACCGCCGAGCTCGGCACCTATCCCGTTTTCATCCCCGCACGCGAGATCCGTTCGGGCTATGTAAGAGACCTCGAAAAATACAAGGGAAAGACGCTCCGCCTCAAACTTCTCGAAATCAGAAGAGAGCGCAGAAAGGAGATCATCGCTTCCCAGCGCGTGATTCTCGAAGCGGAGAAGGCGGAACGTGAAGCCGCAAAGGCCGAGAAAGAAGCGGCGTTCTTTGATTCCATTCAGGTCGGTGACGTGGTGGAAGGGAAGGTCGAGCGCGTGACGGGCTTCGGCGCATTCGTCTCCGTGAACGGATTCGATTGCCTTGCGCACATCTCCGATCTCTCGTGGACGGGCGTCAAGGAAGTGACCGAAGTGCTCGAGATCGGCAAGCGCTATCAGTTCAAAGTTTTGAAGGTGGACCGCGAGAACAAGAAGGTATCCATTGGCTACAAGCAGTTGCAGCAGCAGCCTTGGGAGCTCGCCGCGGAGAAATACGCGGAGGGCGACGTCGTCCACGGAAAGGTCGTCCGCATCGTTCCGTTCGGCGCATTCGTCGAACTTGAAAAGGGCATCGACGGTCTTGTCCATGTCTCCCAGATCTCGCACGAGTGGCTCGAAAATCCCACTTCCGTTCTGTCGATCGGCGAAGAGATCGACGCGAAGATCATTGCATTCAATCCTTCGGAGAGAAAGATCACGCTCTCCATCAAGGCATTGACGCCCCGTCCCGAATATGAGCCCCGTCCCGAACGGGAAGAAGGTTCGCAGGAGCACGGCCAGCGCCGTCCCCGCAAGGGCGGCCGTAAGAACAACGCCGGCAGTGAATACGAAGAGGGCGAAGAGTACAGAGAGTGGACGGAAGGCGGCTACGGCGGCGCTTCTATCGCAGATCTTCTTGGCGGCAACAACGAAGAGAAATAATGCCTTTCGGCAAAAAATAAACAGAAAATCCGCTTAAATGCGGATTTTTTTGTTTATATAAATGCGAACGGAAAAAAGGAGATATTCATATGGAAAAACAGGGCAAGATCCGCATTTCAAGCGAAAATATGATGCCGATCATCAAAAAATGGCTGTATTCGGAGAAGGACATCTTTCTCCGCGA
>CANRIY010000100.1 GCA_947630775.1 uncultured Clostridia bacterium
CTGTCCCTGTACAGGCTGCTGCGGGTAAACGGGTTGGCCCTGTACGGGCTGCTGCGGGTAAACGGGTTGGCCCTGTACGGGCTGTTGCGGGTTCCTCGGAGGCATTCCGCCGTTTCTGTCATTCGCCATAACCCACCTCCGCTATTTTCAGATAATCGCAGATGATGTCGTTAAAATCATCCAATTCGATCTCGATAAAGAGATCGGGCATCGAGATCGCGGTATTTCCGACATTGGTAAGGGCGGCGGAGAGCTCCTGCGACACGGTCAGGTTGAACAGATCCGACTCCGCTTCCCCCTCAACCCCGAAGGAAAGGGCGGGCGCGGTCTTGTCGCTCAGATCTACCTTGAATCCGCCTTTCATGTCCTCCGTGGGAAGGACCGTCTGCCCCGCCGTCATCGAGAGCCAAAAATCCGCAAAGTACTGTTGCAGAGGCTCCTCTTTGAGGGTATAGACCCCCTTTTCAACGGCGTAGTCCTCATCCTGCCACATATTGAGCAATGCGGCGGCGGTGTAGGACGCATCCTGCAGGGCGTATGTATTGGTCATGTGATACATGAATTCCGAAAAAGGAGCGAGGTCGGCGTCCGCATCCTTACGGTCGATCCGCACCCATTGCCGCGCAAGGCGTTCCTCACCCGTAAAGATCTTGTCGTTTACGGACGCCTGCAGGCGGTCGATCCGCAAAAATTCGGCCTTCCCGCTCTGATAATACGCAAGGCTCACCGCAAGACGCATCCGTTCGGCCGTCTCGTCCGAACCCGTAAAGGTGTAGGCATAGAGGTCCGCCTCGAGGATCATCAGGGATGCCTCTTTCGTGACGTACCGCTCCACCGAAGAATGGAGACGGCTCACGTTCTCCATATGGACGCCGTTCACGGTAAAATCCGATTCGTTTACGAGTGCATAGTTCTGTTTGACCGTGTAATTCTCCGCACCTGCGGACAGGATAGAGGCGAATTCCGCACGGCCGTCAACGGACTTGCCCGTGCCCGTTCCTTCCCCGCCTGCCGCCTTCCCTTCCGCAAACGGAACGAAGAGGATCGCTACGATCAGGGCGGCCCCGATGAAGACCGCCGCAAGCCGTCTGCCTAAATGCAATTCCATAAGCGCTCCTTTGTGAATGTGTTAAATGTATTATATCATTTGGCAGGACAGCGGTCAAGCGCTTTTATCAAAATTCCGTGGGTCTATGAGATCCGCTCGGCTGCGCCTCGGGATGAGGGAGGAGCACCATGACGTGATCGAGAACGCGGTGACAACCCCTCGAGGGGGAGCCAAGGGGCCGAAAATTACGCCGCGGCTTTCGCCGCGGCGTATCCCGATCTTACTTTTTCCCTTTCTTTTCGGGCTGTTCTTCCTGAGCCTTGGGCTCCTTCTGAAGCTTTTCGTCCATCAGTTCATCCATCTTCTGCATGAGTTCGGCTTGGCTCTTTTTGACGAGCGAGCGCGCCTTATAGCTGTTCGCGACGATGAGCGCACCGCCGACCATGCCGAGGGCAAGCCCGAGACAGAATAACTTTTCCATAGTTTCCTCCCTGCTTTCAGTTTGTGAGGGAGAAAAACGGTTATTCTTCCTTTCCGCTGCGCAATTTTTCCAGTTCCGCCCTGAGGCGGTCGTTCTCCTTCCTCAGATCAATCGCAAGGCGGGAATAGAGGGCGTCGATCTCCCGCTCGAGTTTGCGCTGCAGAAAGCTCTTTTCCTCGGGGATCCCCGCCTCCTGCGCCGCCCTTGCGACGCGTTCTGGCTGTTTTTTCAGGAGATTCCGGTACTTGTTCTGCATGCGGAGCATGAGTTTTTCGTCCCCGCCCGAAACGTTGATGATCGCCCTGCGCACGGAGACCCCTTTCTTGCGTTCCGCGAGCACCTTTTTCAGCATCTCGTCCGTCTCCTCCTCGGTGAAGGGCTTGATCTCCCCCGCCGAGAGGTCCTTCCCCTCGAGGATGCGCTTCACGCGGCTGTCCTCCCGCTTTTTCAGGAAGGCGTAATAGTAATTCCGCACGCTTCCCTTTGCCCTGCTGTGCTCCTTTCCGTACGTCTCAAAGAGATAGGAGAGGGTCTTCCCCGCATTTTTGCCCGTATAGATGTACTCGATGAGTCCCGTCGCTTCCTCTTCGGTGTAACCGTTGATTTTGTTCATAGCGTCACCTCTTGGGGAAATTGTTGACATAATTTTTTCCCGTTATACATCTAATATCAATATGCGAGTGACTTTTTTGGCGGAAAAACCTTGCGCCCTCACGGTGAACGGGGCGTATTTCGGCATCGTCGACGGATTTGAACGCTCCGCGCGGCTCGACCCGAAGGACGGCGTGTTCTGCGAGCTCTCCCCCGCCGGGTATCTTTCCGTCCGCTTCCGCTTCGACGAGGACTTTCTCCTCTCTCCCCCGCCGCAGATCAAACTGTACTTCTCGGAGGGCGGCGCCGCCGTCTATGCCTACGATTTTGCAAGGTGCGATCCCTCGCTCTCCGTCCTTTGGCAGGAGCATGTCTCGGGCTCCCGCCTGACACTTTATATGCAGGGAAGGCTGACGCTCGATCTTCAAAACGAGACGGGGACCCACCTCGTTCCCCTGCCCGAAGAGCTCCTCGGCTGCAAACCGTATGCCTGCGGAGAGGATATTCTGCTTGAAGGCGAAAGCGCATTCGTTCTCCTCGGGCGGGACGGGACCGTCAAGCTCCGCACGGAGGGGAAGATCCTCGAAAAGGGAGAAACGCTCCGCGCGGAGATCCCCTTCGCGGACAGCATGGGGCACTCCGCAGTCATGGAATGGAAGGCGGGAGAGCTCCTCTCCTGCACCATCCACAGCCAAAGAGAGCCCACGGAGGCGACGTTTGCGCTCGCCCTCTTTGAGAGCGCATTGATCGGTGCGGACTGCACCCCCTTCCTCGCGGACTCCCTGAAAGAGAAAGCAAGTTCTCTCCGCGCATTCCTCGGGAAGTACACTTCCGTCGTCCTCACGGACGATCCCGCAAGGGTCGGGCTCGTCTTCGGGCGCGGGGAACGCACCTACGACGTCCGCTATTTCCGCGTGGAATTTACGGACGGGAAGATCTCCAACCTGTGGGAGGATCTTCCCCGCTGAAAAATCTTTTGTCGCGCCCGTGGCGCTACTTCGCGGGCGGTGCCCGCTCGTGCCGCGCTTAGTGTAATAAGAATGCGCACGGGGCGTGCCGCCCTTGGTTGTAATCATAGTGCGGGCGGGGCACCATGACGAATGGAATAACACCCCCTCAGTCTCGGCAAGGGCAGCCGTGACAGCGTCTCGCGCGGGTAGCACCCCGCGCTCGGTCAGCATTTGCCCGAAACATATGGGCAAATGCCAAGAAAATTTTGCGCCAAAGATTATCAATCTTTGGCAGAATGCAAAATTTTCCCCTCAAGGGGCAGCCAAGGATTTATTCGCCCATTCATCGCGCGACGATCGCATGGTTTTCGTATTACAAAAAAATCCGGCGGACTGTTCCGCCGGATCGCTTTTTCTTTTTAATATTTTGTGACCGTGACCGATTCGATGACGATCGGGACGACAGGGCATTTGAAACTGGAGGTCTGTCCGTTGATCCGCACGCTGTAGAAGTACCGCCCGATATCGGGGAAGATCTCCTCGGTATGGTCGAGCGTGTCGAGCTGTAAATTATCGACCGTGGCCGTAAAGCTGCTCTCGTCCTCTTCCGTCTCCTCGTCGTCCACAAGCCCGCTCGTATAGCTATTGATCGCGTCGAGCAAGGGCTGGAACTGCCCCTGATAGTCCTTCGCCATGCCGAAAACGGCATACTTATTGTCGAGCGTAATGTTGTTGGCAACGCCCGTATAGGTATAGAAGAGGGACGTCGCGCTGTTCATGGAATAATAGCGGGAGATCTCCTCGTCTTCGCCGTCGGGATCGGCAAGGACGGAAATGTCTCTTGCGGATTCGCTCTTATCGGTATAATACATGACGAGCGCGCCCTGCGTGTGCATATACTCACGGTTGGCGTTTACATATCCCCTGTTATTGCTGAATTCCCCGCACACGGTATAGAGCGGGACTTTTTCGTTATTGTTTCTGATATAGACGCTCTGCGTAAAGGAATTCCCCTCTTTTTCGAGCCGCTTCACTTCCGCAAAATAGTCCTTTTCGTGAAGTTCCCCGTTCGCATAGGTGTACCCGCCGCCGTACAGCGCGGTCGAAGTATAATTGTGGATGCACGTCCCGTTGTAATAACCTGCGTCCGCAAGCTCGATGAAGTGCTGGACGGTTTGGGGCGCGTCCGAGCGGGAGAGGACGTACTCTACTTCGTATGTGTTTCCGTTGAAGCTATAGACGATTTTGACTTCGGGATTGTTGCTCGTACAACCTGCAAACATGGCGGCTGCGCCGACGGAGAGAACCGCGGCGGAAGCAAATGCGGCAATACGGCGAAAAATTCTTTTCATGAAAGATCCTCCTACTTGGATACAGTTTTATTTTACCCGTTCTTGTCCGATACGTCAAGCGCTTTCGATGATTTCGCTGTGAAAAATTCCGAAGAGCATGAAAAAACCGACCTGTACGGGTCGGTTTTCCGTGTTTTTTAAGTTTCCGATCAGTTTGCTGCGGGAGCAGGTGCAGCGGCCTTGCCGACCTCTGCGCCGAAGGGGAAGCAAGCGAGCTTCGCGAACTTGAAGGACTGAAGGCCGAAGGGGATCCCGATGATGCTGATGCACCAGACGATCCCGAGCAAGACATACATGATCGCAAGACCGAAGCCGCCAAGAAGGAACCAAAGGATGTTCATGATGGCGTGCTTGCCGAAGTTCATCGAGACAGTCGTGCCCATGGGCCAGAGCGCAAGCCTTGCGAACTTAAAGGACTGAAGCCCGAAGGGGATCCCGATGATCGTGATGCACCAGAAGAGGCCGAGGAAGAACCACATAATGGCTGTTTCCAAACCGCCGAGGATGAACCACAAGATGTTGCCGATTACTTTCATATTACTGCTTTCTCCTTTTTTGTCGAATCGTGTCGACAAATAAATTTGTCACTATTATACATGATAAATATCACCGTGTCAACATTTTCAAAAAAGTTTTTCGGCGAAAATGAAAAAAAATTTCGTTAAATTTTTTCATGTATCAATGATATGCCGATACGATGCCCTCGGCCTGCTCTCCCCCGGCTCCCCTTGCGCGGCTGAGGGGTTCTCGGCGCCCCTTGCCCCGCGTCATCCTGAGCCGCTGCTGCCCTTGCGGCGTGTCGAAGGATCCCGAAGAACGAAGTCCGAACTTTCCCCCGCGTCATTCTGAGACAGTGAGTTGTACGCAGTCCGAACGGCAATTCCCGAAAAATCTCGCGGGGCAAACGAAGAAAATAATTCCCGCAAATGGTTGACAAATGCGGAAAAAATGGGTATAATAAAAGTGCAACAAGGGTTGACCCTGCATAGCGGTCAGCTCCGAAGTATCATTCTAATAGAATAACCGCCGAAGCTTGGTCGCAATGGGCGGTTATTTTTTTGCGCGTTTCACAGCGATGTACTCGATCTTTTCGATGAGTTCATTGAGCTTTTTGATAAACTCGGTGAGTTGCATGAGAAGTTCGTTTAACTCGTGCATAAGTACGCACCCCCTTTGTTGGAAATATCCTTTTAATATTCCCCCCTAAGAGGAGCTAACCGCCGGGCAGGGGCCCTTGTTGCTTGGGATCATTATAGCATTGTGAAATGAGATTGTCAATGAAATAAGGCCGTTCTTGAAGCACAAAAAACCGCACCCGAAGGTGCGGATTTTTTTGATTATTTGAGCTCTGCGGTTGCGCCTGCTTCCTTGAGCTTTGCAACAGCGGCTTCTGCATCCGCCTTCGGGACGGCTTCCTTCAGGACGCCGAGCGCCTCGACGGCCTTCTTCGCTTCCGCAAGGCCGAGGCCCGTGAATTCGCGGACAGCCTTGATGACGGCGATCTTGTTTGCGCCGAAATCTTTGAGGACGATATCGAACTCCGTCTTTTCCTCTTCCTGGGG
>CANRIY010000101.1 GCA_947630775.1 uncultured Clostridia bacterium
GGCTATTCCCTCGCCGCCCATCGCTTCCAAATCACGGCGCGTGGCGGGGTTTCCCCGCCTAAGCGCTTTGGAAAAACGTAACTTTCCTCGCTCGTATTTATTTGCGAAGCCCCGCGAGATTCTTCGACAAGCTACTTCGCGCCAAGGACGGCGCTCGTGCCGCGCTTAGTGTAATAGAACGCGCGCGGGGCAGAATGACGCGCAGGGCGCGTCCGCGGGACGAGCAAAGAAATCGAGCGAAGCAATCACCTGACCATCGCTTTCGCGCTCACGCCGTCGAGCTGGCCGATCTTTCCCGTCAGGGCGTTGAGGACGGGGAGGGGAGCGTCGAGCACGACGCTCAGAACGGAGACATGCTTCTCGCGGTAGGGTATCCCCATTCTGCCGATGATGTATTCCCCGTACTCCGATAGATACGCGTTGAGTTTTTCGGCCTGTTCCCGTTTCTCCACGATGACGGAGAGCACCGCGATGCGTTTTTCATCCATAAAAAACCTCCCGCCCGAGACGGCAGGAGGAAAAAAGCCAACGTAAGACTTTGGCACAGTCAAATGGATCTTCCTCCTTTGCGGTCAGAACCCTCTTTCCGTTCAGGCAGGACGAGTATACCCCAAATCGACGGAAAATGCAAGCGTTTTTCTTAAAATTCCTCAAAAGCCGTGTTTTTCATTTGATAAAAGAGGGAAAGTATGCTATAATCATGCAGATAAAAACAAAGAGGTAAGCGATGTTACAGGTCAACGGCGTCAGTCTGCAATACGGGAGCAAAAAACTGTTCGAGGACGTCAACTTAAAATTCACCAAGGGGAACTGCTACGGCATCATCGGTGCGAACGGGGCGGGGAAATCTACCTTTTTGAAGGTGCTTTCGGGCGAGATCGAACCCAACAAGGGCGACGTCACGCTCGACAAGAACGAGCGCATGTCCGTCCTCGCGCAGAACCAGAACAAATATGACTCGGAAACCGTCCTCAGGACGGTCATGCTCGGGCACAGGCGGCTCGTGGAGATCATGGACGAAAAGGACGCTCTGTACGCTCATACGGACTTTACCGACGAGGACGGCGAACGCGCGGCGGAGCTCGAGGCGGAGTTTGCGGAGCTCGGCGGCTGGGAAGCGGAGAGCGAGGCGCAGACGCTCCTCAACGAGCTCGATATTCCCTCCGAATTTCACTACATGACGATGGGGGAGCTCGACGCAAAGAAAAAAGTCAAGGTGCTCCTCGCTCAGGCGCTCTTCGGGAATCCCGATGTGCTCCTTCTTGACGAGCCGACCAACAATCTCGACCTCAAAACGACGCGCTGGCTCGAAAACTATCTTATGGATTTCGAGAATACCATCATCATCGTCTCGCATAACCGCCACTTTTTGAATAAAGTCTGCACGCACATCTGCGATGTGGATTACGGGAAGATCAATCTGTTCCTCGGGAACTATGATTTTTGGTATCAGACTTCCCAACTTATGGCGCGCCAGCAGCGCGACGCCAACAAGAAGGCCGAACAGCGTGCCGCCGAACTCAAAGATTTCATCGCACGCTTTGCGGCGAACGCTTCCAAGTCCCGTCAGGCGACCTCGAGGAAGAAGGAGCTTGAAAAACTCACCATTTCCGACTTCAAACCTTCCCTTCGGAAATATCCCTTCATCGAATTCAAGTTTGAGCGCGAGATCGGCAACGACATTCTCATCGTGGAAGATCTCACGAAGCACGGATATTTCGAACATCTCTCCTTCACGGTGCAAAAAGGGGACAAGATCGGCGTCCTCTGCGACAAATCGACTTCCGTCAGCATGCTCTACGACATCCTCATGGGGAAAGCGGAGCCGGACGGGGGAACGGTCAAGTGGGGGAAGACCATTCTGCAATCCTATTTTCCGCTCGACAACGGCGAATTTTTCGACGGATGCTCCCTCACGCTCGTGCAATGGCTGTCGCAGTTTTCCAAGGATCACTATGAAGAATATCTGCGCGGCTGGCTCGGACGGATGCTCTTTTCGGGAGAGGAAGCCCTCAAAGAGGCAAAGGTGCTCTCGGGCGGCGAAAAAGTGCGCTGTATGCTCGCGAAAATGATGCTCGAAGGGGGGAATTTCCTCATCCTCGACGAGCCCACCAACCACCTCGATCTCGAGAGCATCACCTCGCTCAACAACGGGCTCACGGCATTCAAGGGGTGCCTGCTCCTCACCTCGCACGACCAAGAACTCATGAACACCGTCTGCAACCGCATCATCGTCATCGACAATACGAAGGTATTCGATAAGAGCGTGACGTTCGACGAATACGTGGATCTTGTCAGCGCGTAAGGCGCCATGGATCCCAAAACAGGCCTTCTCCCCGTAATTTTCCGCAAATAAAGCGGAAATTTTTTTATTTCGGTAAAATATTTTCACTTATCTACTTGCAAAATTTGCGAATACGTTGTATACTGTGTATAGCTTATATTTTGTAATATACGGAGGAGTGTCATGTTTACATCGTTTTTGGTGCTCGGCGGGATCATTTTGGCAGTTCTGATCGCGAGTATCGTTCTCATGACGGTCGGTCAGATGAAGCGGAACAAGGCAGCTGCGGCAGAGGAAGCCGCATCCGAGCCCGTTCCCCAAGCCCAGCCCCAGCCTGTCGTTCCCGTTCCCGTCGTCCCGGTTGTTCCCGTTGTCCCCGTCGTGCAGCCGGTGGTGCAGCAGCAGGTCGTCGTGGTGCCCGTCGTCGTGCAGACGGCCGCGCCCGCCCCCGCTCCCGTCGATGACGACGATGATGACGACGACATCGACGACGAGGAAGATATCGCAGCGGCAGAAGAGGGCGGATACGACCGCCGCGGCAGGATCATGTTCGTCAAGGACATGACGCCCGCGATGCGCCTCATGATCGGCGTCATGAGCCCGATCTACGACGAGAGGCAGTACAGAGTCACCTTCTCCTATTCTTTCAAGGCAAGGCTTGCGCTTGCGGACGATGAAATGAAGGAGTTCTATGCGGATTACTTTGCCGAAACCGCCCGCTTCAAGAAGGTCAAACTCCGCGAGAGCCGCCGCCATGTGCGGATCGGCATCGGGCGCGACAAAGTGGGCGTGCTCTTCTTCAAAGGCAAGAGGCTCTGCGTCGCCTATGCGCTCTCTCCCGAAGACGTCGACTACGAAGCCTTCAAACTTGAAGACATTTCCGGCAAGAAGAGATTTGCCGAGACGCCCGCGCTCCTGCGCTTTACTTCGGGCATGAAGTGCCGCAGGGCGAAGCTCCTTCTCAACGACATCGCGGCGAAATACGGCCTGAAGCGCATGGACGATCCCGCATCCGAAGCGGACATTCCCGATGCGTCCCGCGAGGAACTGATCCGCGACCGCGAGATCCGCATCTATGCGAGCCTCGTTGCCCGCGCCCCTGGAGAAGAGGCGGAGAAGATCGGCGAAGAGGAAAGCAAGTAAGGCGCAACGGCCGATCATCGGAAGCTCTCCCTTGCGGGGGAGCTTTTTATGTGGCGGATCTTCGGAGGGGAGATCGCGGACGAACTTCAAAATCCGCCAAAAAAGTACGTCAATATCGTTGAAAAATCCGCGAAAAAATGTTATACTGGAAAATGACATCATGGGCGATGTTCCCCGTAGGGGAACGACGGAGGAAATGTGAACGGTTTCGGTCGCGGAAGCGATGATAAACAGAATAAAAACAAGGCATCGATCATAACGCGGGAGACGGTCGGAATGACCCTCCTGCTGTTCGGCGCGGTTTTGTTTCTTATAACCGTGACGGGACCCTATCTCTTCGGGGATATCGGGGTCGCGATCACCGCATTTTTTGTGGGACTCGCGGGATTCTTGGTATATCCGCTCTTTCTTTTGCTCATTTACGGCGCGATCGTGCTCGTTTCGGGCAAAAAATTCATCCCGCGCGGCTGGACGGTGCGCATGTTCCTGCTCCTTCTTGCCGTCTTTCTGATCGTACATACCGCGACCGCGGAGAGGTTCTTCCTCGATCCCGAAAGCGCGTCTTCGGTCGGCTACGGGACCTATCTCGGAAGCTGTTTCAGGGCGGCGGGGGAGAGCGCGCTCGATGGTACGGGCGGCGGGATCCTGCTCGGGCTCGTCGTCTATCCCGTCCGTTTCCTGTTGCAGGCGGCGGGCGCCTATGTGATCTTTTCAATTTTGCTGATCCTTGCCCTCTGGTATCTTCTGCTCCTGACGCCGCTCAGGAAATATCTGACGCCGTCCGCTTACAGGAGATCCGCGCGGAAGGAGAGCGTCCCCGCGGGAAAGGACTTCGAGGATCTTCCCGAGCCCGTCCGCGTCTCTGCGCCCCCGTCCGAACGCCCGTCCGAGCGTCCGTCCGAGCGTCCGTCCGAACCCGCCCGCGCAACTTCTTATGAATCCGCATCGCGTTTTGCGGGCAGGGCGGTCCGTCAGGACGAAGCCTATGCGCGCAGCCGCGATATCCTCTTCCGCGACGATCCCGCGGCCAGCTACCGCGAAAATCTCATCTACAACGCCGATTCCCGTTTCAATTCCCAGCCCCGCCGCTCCAATGTATCGGTCCGCAGTGAGGCGCAGGGGAGCGGGGAGAGCTATTCCTCCCGCTATTCGAGCGAAGCGGAGAACACGCGTTCCCCGATGCCCCGCCGCGTCACAGAGGAAAGGCAGACGGGGGAGAGCGGGTATTCCTATCCTCTTCGCGAGGAATATAACGAAAATTATCCGCAGACGCCTTCTTTCCGTGCTTCCATTCCCGCCGCGCCCGTCCGTAATTTCTACGAAAACGACGTCGATCCCGCGCCCGAAGATACGTTTGAAGAACCTGCCGAGGATCCTACGCCCGCACGCTACGAGCGTCTCGAGGATCCCGCCCCGACGCGGTACGAGCGTCTCGAGGATCCTACGCCTACACGTTTTCCCGAGCGTCTCGAAGACCCCGCGCCCGAGGAGCCGCGGATCGATCCGCCGCGCGTACAGCCTCCCCTCGACAGGGAGAGGGAGATGCGCGATCTCTTCTCCCGCCCCGTCTCCGATCTTCCCGTGGGGAAGGACTTCCCGAACATTTCATCGCGTGAGTTTTCCTCGGGATCCGATCCGTTCCGCAGACGGCGCGACCTGACAGGCGAGGACAGCGAGATCCCGGATTTGGATGATACACCCGCAGACAACGTATTTCCGGGGGAAGATCCTTCCCAAATCAAAGATCTGCCGCTCGGCAGGGGACGCGATCTTCCGCCCGAAGAACCCGAAGAGGAGATCCCGCGTTCGAGCCGTATCCTCGATATCGACCGCAGGAGGTCCGCCGCCGATCTCTTCGATGACGACGGTCTTCCGTCCGCGCCTGCGGGCAGGATCTCCGATCCGCTCCCGCGGCCCGCACCCGAGCCCGAGAAGCCGAAACCTAAGAAGAAGCATCTCTGGAAGAAGTACAGGGCGCCCGAGATCGACCTTTTGGATACGCGGGAAGATAAACCCGTCCTCACCAATGAGGAGATCGGGCGCAATTCGGGGATCATTCTCGATACTCTCCGCCGCTACGGGCTGGAAACGCGCGTCATCGGCGTATGCGGGGGGGCCGCCGTCACGCGGTACGACCTCGCGATGCCCGAACGCAAGACCATCAATATGGTCACAAAGTACAGCGGCGAGATCGCCATGTACCTCAAAGTCAAGAACGTCAACATGTATGCCAATCCCGAGGTCGGGGGGATCTCCGTCGAGGTCCCCAACGCCAACCGCGTGACAGTGGGGCTCAAGACCGTCCTCGAATCGGATACTTTCAAAAAACCCGCCCCCGAAGGGCTTGTGTTTGCGCTCGGACAAGATCTCGAGGGCAGGAGCGTTTGCGGAGACGTCACTGAGATGACGCACATCCTTGTCGCGGGTACGACGGGCTCGGGTAAGTCCATCACCATGCACGCAATGCTCATCAGTTTGCTCTATAAATACT
>CANRIY010000102.1 GCA_947630775.1 uncultured Clostridia bacterium
CAAGATCGGAAGGCAAACGATCCTCAGACGGTTTTTTACGCTCTGTTCGATCGGCAAGCTCTTTCTCTTCGGCATCCGCGTCAGGAAGAAGGACATCCTCTTTTTGCGCGGGAATTCCTTTTCTTTGGAAACGGATCCGTCCGTCATCTGGGATCTTGACGGTGAGAAGGGCCCCCGCGGAAGCGTCTTCATCGAGGCCGTTCCCGCCGCAGTGGAGCTCTTTGTCCCGAACGAACATCAATGTTAATTTTTTGCAGATAATATGCTCATTAAATTTAATATATTAACGATTTCGACAAATTCGAACAAAAAATCTATAATTTTGTAAAAAATTTTTCGAATTTATGTACAAAAATGACTTTACAAAAAAATGAATGTGTTTTATAATGCGTTTTGCCGAACAAAGGAGCGGCAAATCATGAAACGGATATTGATTCTGGAAAGCAACGAAAAGTATGCGGAAGAATTGAAGGCATATTTTGCGGGGAGAAAGGAATTTGAGGTGGCAGGCGTCACGGGAGACGGCGCCGAGGGGATCAAACTGATGGAAACGCTTGCGCCGCAGGTGACAGTTTTGAGTCTCTTTTTGCAGAACGTGGACGGCTTTTCGGTTATGGAAGAGGCGAAGCGTCAGGGCCGCAAGACGGATTTTATCGTGCTCGGGAGCTTTTCGGACGATAAGATCATCAACCGTGCGATCACGCTCGGGGCGCGGTACTATTTTATGAAGCCCGTTTCGGCGGAACTGGTGGGGGACAGGGTCGCGGAGCTCTGCTCGGACGAGGTCCCCGTGCGGGAGACCTTGGAGCGCAGACGCGCGGGAACGGTGGAAGAGCGGATCACGAACATCTTCATGGCGATCGGGATCCCGCCTCACATCAAGGGGTATAAGTATTTGCGGGAAGGGATCAAAATGGCGGTCGAGGAGCCGACGGTGATCAACAACGTGACGAAGGGGCTGTACCCCGTCATCGGGGAGCGGTACGGAACGAGCGCGAGCAAGGTGGAGCGCGCGATCCGCCATGCGATCGAGGTGGCATGGAACAGAGGACGGATTGAAGCTATCAATGCGATCTTCGGCGCGCGGGTGTACATCGGCACGGAGAAGCCGACGAACAGCGAATTCATCGCCCTCGTCGCAGATAAGCTGATACTGGAAAATATGGTTTGATTTCGCTCGATTTCTTTTTCGCTCGGTGAACCGACCAAGCGTTCCAAATTGTCATGTCGAGCTTGTCGAGACATCTCTGCCTTGCTCTTGTGCGCAAAAGAAATGCGAGCGAGGGGTTAATTCTTTTGCCTTGTAAAAGCGATTCGGCCGTCCCTTTCCTGTTTTACACGACATTAAGCCGAAGGGGTTCGGCAAATTGAGTGCGCTACCGCAAAAGCGTGGTTTTGCTTCGCGCCGTAATTCAGAACGAAGGGCCTCTCGGCTCCCCTCATAGGGGAGCTGTCGCGCCGTTCTTGGTGCGACTGAGGGGTGTGACGCGTCATCCTGAGCCGATAAGGCTGTACGCAGTCCGAAGAGTCATTTCCGAAAGATCCCGATAAACGAAGTCCGAACTTTCATCCTCGGGATGTTTCGCTACGCTCAACATGACGCGCTCAACTCTTGGCTCCCCTCTTAGGGGAGCTGTCGCGCCGCCCTTGCGCGACTGAGGGGTTTCCAAAACCCTATCCCCCGCTTCGCGGGTACTTCCCCTAAGAGGGGAAGCAAGGGTAGGGCTTCGCGGGTACTTCCCCTAAGAGGGGAAGCAAGGCAGTGGACCAAAAAAGCCTTCCCCAAAAGGGAAGGCAGATGTTCTATTGTTTCCAACTTTCAATGAGATGCTGCAACAGCTCTCTTTGGGGAGCGCTCAGCGCATGGTACGCCCTCAGCACCTCTCTGTCCTCCGCCGAGAGCCGTGCGCCGTCGTGACCCTCGGGCCTCCCGATCAGGTCGTCCAGTGTCACGCCGAAGTAGTCGGCGATTTTGATGAGCTTTTTGACGGGCGGGATCTCCGATGTGCTTTCCCACATCCCGACGCTCCCCACGCCCACGCCGAGCTCCCGCGCAAGCCTTGCCTGCGAGAGCCCGCGCTGCTCCCGAAGTTCTTTTATCCGAAGAGAAAAATTCATATCGTACCAAACCGATTTTACCATAGAATGTGAGTAAGAAAATAATTTTTGCCAGATTACTCTGAAATTATGAAATAAATATTGACAAAAACTCAGATTCTATGATAAAATAGTCATAAAAACAGAGTGAATGAGAGGATACGGATGTCTGTTTTTATGACGCTGTTACTCTACGGAGAGCAGGAGGCCGTCTTTAAGGAAGCATTGCGGCGGGCGAGCGTTCCCGTCCTGAAAGACGTTCTTTCGACGTTGGAGAAAGAGGGGGGATCGGAGCGGAAATGCGGGCGGCTGCGCGCCGCGATCCGGCGTGCCCGATCCCGAGAAAAATAAAAAAGCCTTTCCCGACGGGGAAAGGCCTGTTGCGCGGAGTTTATGCCGCGTCTTTTTTTTGCTCTTCTTGGGAAATGGCGGGCTCGGCTTCCTTCTTTTTCGCGCCCACGCATTTGAGGGCAGGAATGACCAGTGCACCGAGCGAATTTCCCGCGATCACGATCCAGATGAAGAGGAGCGCCCGCGCCGAGACGATCCCCGACGCCGCAAAATAGAACATGTCCGCGATCGAGTGTTCATACCCGCTGAAAATGAAAGTCGGAATGCAGAGAAGGATCCCGAGCGGCGTTTTATGGTTGCGGTAGATATCGACGGCAAGATAGACGAGGATCCCGCAGAATACGGCGCGGATGAGGGTTTGCCAGAGCGCCTGCGTTGCCAGTTTTCCTTCGCAAAGGGCAAGGGCGTTTTCCTTGATGGACGGAACGGCAAGCGCGATGAGATATCCGCACGCCACGGTGCCGATCAGATTTCCCAAAAGCCCCAAAAGCATGACGGAGATATCTTCTTTGGAGTGCTTTTCGATCGTGTATCCGATCTTCCCCGTATAGAGGGAGTATCCCTTGATACAGATGCAGAGGAGGGCGGTGCAGAAGAAAACCGCGCCGACGTATTTGCCGATGGGGGCTTCCGTATAGCATGCGAGGAACACCGCTCCGCCGATCGAGATGAGCATGCCCGCCAAAAAGCCTTCAACGATCTTTCTTGCGATATCGAGAATTTTTTCTTTCATAGAATCACCTTTCGGGTACAGTATACCATGTGAAAAAATTCTTGTCAAAGGAAATCCGCGAAAAACCTTTTGGGGCTCAGGTTTTACGCGAAGATCCAGTCCGCCCCTCGGCTCCCCTCTTAGGGAAAATTTTGCATTCTGCCAAAGATTGATAATCTTTGGCGCAAAATTTTCTTGGCATTTGCCCATATGTTTCGGGCAAATGCTGACCGAACGCGGGTCTCTACCCGCGTGAGACGCTGGCGCGCCGCCCTTGGCGCGACTGAGGGGTTTATCGCGTCATCCTGATTTACCGCGTCATCCTGAGACAGTGAGTTATACGGAGTCCGAAGAGCAATTCCCGAAGGATCCCGAAGAACGGAGTCCGAACTTACGAGGGGATTCGCTCGCCCCTTGCGGGACTCGGAATGAGGGATTCCCTCGGCGCCCCGCGTCGCCCTGCGCAAGGCCTACCCCTTTGTGAAGATTCCGCCACGGCAAGAAAAAGGCCTCCCCTTTTTTGGGGGGGAGGCTCCGCCGCAGGCGGTGGTGGGGGGGATAATGTCTACCTTATCCTCGCTGCCCTTTTAGGGGAAGTGGCGGACAAAGTGTGCCAAATGGGCTTAATTATCTTTTTTCCAAACGACGGGCGTTTCATTGTCCACGTCGTAGTGCCAATAGTCGCCCTCATTCTCTTCGGGCATAGGGTCTGCATAGTAGTAGACCTTTGCGTCGTTGAACACTTCGCCCGCATAGCTCTTATTCAACGCTGACCATTGTTGTGCATTGCCCTTGAAATAAATCGCCTCAAAGACAGAACAACCAGTGAAGATATTACCCCCGATAGATGTGATTCCGCTCGGAAGGATGACGTATTTCAAGGAAGTACAGCCGCTAAATAAGGCATCTTCAATCTTTGTTACGCCGATTGGAATTTCCAAATGCTCCAGAGCTGTGCAATCGTTAAAGGCATAGCCCCCGATTGATGTCACTTGCGGCATTTCTACAGTCGTCAAAGGGCATTCAGCAAAAGCCCGATATCCAATCGAGGTTACGTTTGGCATTTCTATAGATGATAGTGCTTTACAAGATTGAAAAGCGCTTGAGCCAATCACTGTTACCCGAGGAATATCAACGTGTGATAGAACATCACACCAACTAAATGCCGAATCTTCAATCGTTGTTACATTTGACAAATCAGCACTTTTTAGTTTTTCGCACCGCCAAAAAGTACTTTCTGTTATCGTCGTCACATTGCTCGGGATTTTAATGTTTTGTAAGAAATCACAGTATTCAAACGCGGAAGCGCGAATCTCAGTAATGCTTTCGGGAAGATGTGCAACACTGAATTTGGAATGAGCAACATAAGAATAATTATCCCCCTTAAAGGCGTTTTCCGCAATGACCGTAACGGGCTTATTATCATGTGTGGCAGGAATAAACAACTCTTGCACATAATCCATTGTCCCCGCGGACACGCGGTATTCCTTTTGGTCGTTGATAAGCGTATAGGCAAGCCCGATCGTCTCGTACACGGCGTTTACCGTCATATTTTCCGTAATGCGGGAGAAATCGGTCACGTCCCAAACACCGCTATTGCCGACCTTTTCCTTTACCGTCGGGACATCCTCGACTGCCTGTCCGTATTCCACCGTCTTTACGACGTCCTCTTCCTCGGTATATTCGTTATGGAAGGTCACGGTGAGCTGTTTCATCGTGTAGACGGCGTGGACTTCGATGTCGGAAGTAATGTTTGTGAAATCTTCTCTATCCCATTTCGCGCTTGCCTGTCCTTCCTTTTCGGGGACTTCGGGAATGTCGGTAAGGTCACGCCCCGTAAATACGCGGCGAACGATGTCCTCGGCAACCTCGGATTTGAATGTCACCTTATAAATCGTGAGATTGCCGTTCACAAGGTCGGCGATCCATTCTTCTTCGCTCCCGTCGTAGAAGGGGTAATACTTTTTGAAGATGTCAAACGCGGAAAGCCCGTCTTTGCCGTCTTTTCCGTCTGCACCGTCCTTGCCGTCTTGACCGTTTACACCGTCTTTCCCGTCGACGCCATTTTGACCGTCTTTGCCGTCCTGCCCGTCTTGACCTTTCTCGCCTTGCTCACCCTTTAACCATTCGAGAAATTCAGCCTCCGTGCCGCTGTGACCGTTTTCTTTCCAAATGTCGTAGGCGCTCTTGCCGTCTTGACCGTCGGCTCCGTCCTCGCCGTCCTGTCCGTCTTTTCCGTCCTTGCCGTCGGTGCCGTCCTGTCCTTTCTGACCCGTCGCTCCCTGCGCACCCGTGTCGCCTTTCTCGCCCTTTAACCAGTCGAGAAAATCGCTCTCGGAGCCGCTGTGACCGTTTTCAAGCCAAATATCGTAGGCACTTTTCCCGTCGGAACCGTCCTTGCCGTCTTTCCCGTTCAAACCGTCTTTGCCGTCCTTTCCCCGAATGCTGTCGAGCCATTCCTCGTAGGAGAGAACGTCGTCGCCCGCGGCGGTCGCATAGGCGACATATGCGTTATAAATCTCCTCTTGTGACGACGTTTCGCCGTTTCCCGTGTCGCCCGTGTTGGTTTCTGTCTTGTCGCAGGCGCAGAAAAGCGCAAGGCAGAGGCACACCACAAGCGAAAGAATCATGCCGAATCCAAGACCTTTCTTTTTCATATAAAATTCTCCTTTTAGGGTGATATACATGGTACATTGTACACCTGTCACGGGAGAATGTCAATAATTTACCAAGAAATAT
>CANRIY010000103.1 GCA_947630775.1 uncultured Clostridia bacterium
CCTTCTTTCCGAAGACGTGAAATTTCACGACCTCGGGCTTCTCATCCTCGATGAAGAGCAGCGCTTCGGCGTGGAGCACAAGGAGAAGATCAAAAACGTGAAGCGGGACGTGGACTGTCTCACCATGACGGCTACCCCCATCCCGCGCACCCTGCACCTCTCCCTTTCGGGGATCCGCGATATCTCCACCATCCAGACCCCGCCGCACGCCCGCCTTCCCGTGCAGACGTATGTCGCCGAGGAGACGGAAACCCTTCTCCGCGACGCATGCCTCAGGGAGATCGCCCGCAAGGGACAGGTCTTTGTGCTCTACAACCGTGTGGAGAGCATCCACACTTTCGCCGCACGCCTGAAAGAGATCATCCCCGAGGCAAACGTCTGCATCGCACACGGAAGAATGGACAGGGCGACCCTCGAAAAGAGCGTGTTCGGCTTCTACCGCGGGGAGTACGACGTGCTCGTCACGACGACCATCATCGAAAACGGGATCGATCTTCCCAATGCGAATACGCTCGTCGTCATCGACGCGGACAGGCTGGGCATTTCCCAGCTCTACCAGCTGCGCGGAAGGGTGGGGAGAAGTTCCCGCCTCGCGCATGCCTATTTCACCTATAAACCCGAGCGCGTCATGACGGATAACGCCGCCGAGCGGCTCAAAGCGATCATGCAGTTCACCGAACTCGGGTCGGGTTTCAGGATCGCGATGCGCGATCTCGAGATCCGTGGCGCGGGAAACGTGCTCGGCGCCGAACAGCACGGGCATATGGACAAGGTCGGCTACGAGCTTTACGCCAAGATCTTGAAGGAAGAGCTCACGGGCGTGAAGCAGGAGAGCGTCGATCTCGACATCAAGGCGACCGCGTTCATTCCCGAATCTTACGTCGAATCCCCCGCGGGGCGCATGGATTGCTACAAGCAGATCGCGGAGATCCGCAGCGCCGCGGATTACAAGCGGGTGTGCTCTTCCATGGAGGAGAGCTACGGTCCGCTCCCGCCCCAGACGCTCAATCTTCTCGTCATCGCCGTCATGAAGAGCTACGCCGCAAAATTGGGCGTGAGAAAGATTTCCGTCGGGCAGAAAGGGGGGAGTCTCGAATTTGTTTCGCTCGGGTCTCTCGGCGGCGAAAAGATGGCTGCCGCGATGGACAGATTCAGGGGACAGTACAGCCTCGAAATGACGAGTGCGCCCGTTCTGCACTTCCCGTTTGCGGGCGACGGCGGCAAAACAATGGTCCGTATGACGAAATTTCTGAAATTTGCGGCAACTTTTGCGTGATTTTTCCATGTTTTTCACGAAAAAGAATTGCACATTTTCGAGAAATAGGGTATAATAGAGGACGATTGAAATCGTGGGGGCTCCCCGCGGTGCGAATAAAAGGTTAATTCGGAGCGTTTACTATGAAGCAAAAAGCAAAAGCGGCAATTGCCCTTTCCGTCGCCTCTGTGATGGCGTGCGGACTTCTCGCGGGGTGCGACCTCGTGACGACGGACGCCAAAAAGGATTACGAGCAGGTCATTGCCGAAGTCAACATCTCGAAGAGCGATGAATTCCAAAGCAATAAGGAATTCGACGGCTATCAGGAAATTTTCTCGGACGAGCCTATCTACAAGCGGGATATGGTCGCAAGTTTTGTCTCGAGCGGTTCTTCCGTAATGAATTCTTACGGCTGGACCTATCGCGACACCTTCGATGCGATCAAAGACAGCCTTGTCAACCGTCAGGTGTACGTCCAGTATGCGAAGCTCTTCCTTCTCACCCAAACGGACGGGAACGGGAATTACAGCTATTCGAAAGAAGGCGAACCCGAACGCTATACCGCCGCGGGCTATCGGGCGGAGATGGCGTCCGCAACGGGCGGCGAAATGGAGAAAACGCTCGCGGGGCTCCGCTATTTCCTCACCGATCAAGAGGAGAAGCAGGCGGAGTACGGTCTCCGCGTCTCCTTCAACAGTTCTCTCGATTCCATCGAAGAGGGCATTATTGATTACGAGGACGACCACGACTACAGCGAATCCGTCCGCACGACCCCTACGGGCGTAGGAACGGAGGACGAGGACTATGTTCCCGAGAGCTATGCGATCTATACGGGTACGGAAACTGCCGTAGGCAGCTACGAAATGCTGGACGGCTCCACCGCCTATACCCGCAGGCAGGCGTATGCGACCTTCCTCACCAACGTCCGTTCGAGCGGGCTTCTCGATCCCGATGAAGACACCACGAACGTCGAAGGACTCAGCTACTACAAGCGCGAACTGAAATCCGCTTACGAGAGCGCTCTCATCAACAAACTTGCGGACGCGTTCGAAGAGGACGAGGGCAAGAATATCACCCCCGAATGGGTGGAAAAGAGATTCAACGAAACGCTCGGCAACCAGAAGGAAGGCTTCGAGACAGAGTCCATCTCCGTTGACAGCGGGCTTGACGGCATGTCCGATACCTCCTTTGTTCTCACGGCGCCCAAGGCGGGCTACGGCTTCGTCATCAACATCCTTCTTCCCTTCTCGGCGCAGGACCAGCAGGCGCTCGACGAGATCTCGCAGGATAAGGACGATGTTAACGGTAATAAGTACGGCTGGCGTGCGAGCATCCTCTACCGTCTGCGTGCGACCGACCAGCGCGGCACATGGTTCACGGGCGAGGAGGACTACTCCTACGATGCCTCTGCGGTGGCGGACGCCTACAAGGGTGCGGATGCCAATCGAAAGTATCTCTTCTTCGAAGATTCCTTCTCCGCGAACGAGGGCGAGAGCACCCGCTACGAAACGCTCAAAAATTACTACGGCAAATACACCTACAACGGCAAAGTCGAAGCAACGGAGGAAGAGGACGGCCACACTTCCTACAAGCTCACGCCTACCCCGATCTCCATCGACGGATTTATCGATGAGATGGAAGGATATCTCAACAACGTGCTCGGCGCGGGTTCGGCCGCTCCCCTTTCCGATGGCGTAAACAATAAAAATAACAAGTCCTATTACACCAAGCCCGTTGAGGATTATTATGTGAAGGACAATGGCAAGCTCACTTCCGAAGTGGATTACAGCTCTTTCGTCTATTACGAGGGCAGCGTGAACTTTGCAGGCGGATTTGACGCGAACCATCTCTTCCTGAAAGATTCTCCCGAAAACAAGGCGCTCTCCGTCATCAACGAGCTCTCCTTCGCATACAATACGGATACGGCGGGCCTCAACACCTATCTCGGCTATGCGGTCTCGGCAGGCAAGACGGACTTTGTCGGCGAATTCGAATATGCGGCGCACGAGGTCTGCAAGAGGGGCGCGGGGAACTATATCGTCGTTCCTTCCGATTACGGCTGGCACATCATCTATTGCACTCTCGCATATACAGATGACAATGGTTGTACGCCGTTCCAATTCAATCAGGACGACATCAAGACGGAAGGTACCTTCTCTTACCTCTTCTATGAGGCGCAGAAATCCGCCGCTGCCGCGACGAATTCGCAGAACAGGCAGACGGACATTATCAACAAGTTCTCGAAGAACAGCGTAACGGTCTACGAGGACCGCTACGAGGATCTTTCCAATCTCGACCAGCAATCCTAACCTTTCGGCTTCATGGAAATTTTTACGATCATTTGGCAATCTATCGTACTTGGCACGGTGCAGGGACTCACAGAGTTCCTGCCCGTTTCTTCAAGCGGACATCTTGTGTTCCTGCAGAAGGTGATGGGGTACGATATAACGGGCGGCGGTATGACGTTTGTCAACGTCATGTTGCACTTCGGGACCCTTCTCGCCGTCGTGTTTGTCTTTCGGAAAGAGATCCTTGCGCTCTTCAAAAGGCCTTTCACGCCGCTTCTTCTCCTCATCGCAGCGACGGTCCCCGCGGGGCTCGCCGGCGTCCTTCTCAACGATCAGATCGACGCGCTCTTTGCGGGCAGCCGCGCACTCCTGTATCTTGCGGTCTGCTTTTCGGCGACCGCGCTCATGCTGCTCGTCTGCGAGATCGTCGCAAAGCGCAGGAAAAAGGTCTATCCCTTCGGCTGGCGGAATGCGGTCCCGATGGGGCTTTTGCAGGCGGTCGCGCTCCTTCCGGGCGTTTCGCGGAGCGGTTCGACGATCGTCGCGGGGACGCTCAGCGGCGCCAAGACGGAGGATGTGGCAAAATTTTCCTTCCTCATGAGTATTCCCATCATTCTGGGGAGCGTCGCGGTGGAACTCTTCGGCTTCATCCGCGAGCCGCAGTTTGCAAGCGGGCCGAACGGCGTCCTGAAAACGGTGCTCGGCGTCGCGATTGGCGTCGTTTTTGCCGCCGTGTTCGGGTTTTTCGCCATCAAAGTCATGCTGAAGATCATCGGAAAAGCAAATTATAAGTGGTTTTCGCTCTACCTCATTCTCCTGTCCGTGACCTGTATCTGGCTGGACGTCATCGGGATCGTCGCATAAAACGGGCAGATCGTCTCATACTGAACACGGAGGTGAAACGATATGAGACTGAACTGCGGCGACGTTTGCCCCAAGACGGGCGCGTACAAAGTTGTCGATCGGGACGGTAAGACGGTCGGGAAGATCTATGTCGGCGAGGGCGAAACGATGCCCCCCACACAGCAGAGCGGCTGCCATTACGAATTCGAAAACTGAACTCAAAAAGAGGGGGCAAATCATTGATTTGCTTCCTTTTTTCAATAATTGTCACAAATGGGTCAACAAAAACGTTTTTAAGGTGTAATCGGTTACGGCATGGAAAAAAACAGCGAAGCGATACGCCAAGCCGTGGAACTTTACGGCGATATGATCTACCGTCTTGCCCTGCACTATCTGAAAGACTCCTATGATGCGGAGGACGTCGTGCAGGAGGTCCTGCTCGCCCTTTTTTTGCGGGATATCCCCGAACACAGGCGGAAGGCGTGGCTTCTCAGGGTCACGGTCAATAAGAGTCTCGACATTTTGCGCAAACGCAAACGGCAGAGGCCGCTCGAATCGGACCTGCCCGACAAAAACGGGGAGAGCGTGTCCCTTTCGGAAGAGCTGAAAGAGCTCTCCGCCCTCGACAGGGAGCTCGTCTATCTCTATTGGTATGAAGGTTACAGTTCGAAGGAGATCGGGAAGCTCGTCAGAATGAGCGACGGCGCGGTGAGAAAACGCCTCGAGCGGGCAAAGAAAAAGCTCAGGGAGCTTTTGGAGAAGGATCCATGAAGTATCGGAAAGAAGTGGAACGGGAAACCCTCGGCGAAGAGGGAAAAAACAGGGCCTGTGCGTCGATCGAACAGCGGCTGAAGGCGCGGCAGAGGCGTCCTTTCGTGTGGAAGAGAGTGCTTGCCGTCGGGCTCTCCGTTGCCCTCGTCTGCGCCGTGGCTATCCCGGCGGCCGTCCTCCTCACGGGGGGAGAGCGCAACATGGCGGGTGCAGACAGTGAGAGCGGACAGCTGCCGGACGGCGAGTCTTTCGGCGGAAATGAAGGGGGCGACAATCAGGACAGCGACAAAAATCCGAGCGGCGGGAACCAAGGCGGGGTCGGCGGAAATGAAGGCCCGGCCGAACCGCCGAACGCGGGATGGGTCGATCTCGGGGAGGATATCGAGTCCTGTCCGTATTCCCCGGACGGCATCGTGGGCGGCTTCCGTGGCAGGTATCATGTTTTTTACGGCGCAGATGAGACGGTCACTCTCGTCTGTAAGGTGGTCACGGGGCACGAGATCACGGATGTCGCCGAGGAGGAGAGCGGGTTTGAGTTCGCCACTGTGGAGCGCATTTCCGAAAAGCCGAACACGGCGGGGGTTTTCATGGAGAAGGACGGCGAAACCATCCCGTGGACGGAG
>CANRIY010000104.1 GCA_947630775.1 uncultured Clostridia bacterium
TCGTCACGATGGCGGGGATGGGGATCGTCTACGGCGTGTCAAGGCACAACGAGGGGCGAAAAATTCATAAGATGTACAAGTAAATGCGGTGCCCGCAAGACGGGTTTTTCCGCATTTTTCAGAAATACATGAGGAGATAACCATGGATAAATTTATCATAGACGGGGGCAGGCGGCTCTTCGGCAGCGTCAGGACGCAATCGGCGAAGAACTCCGTCCTTCCGCTCTTTGCGGCGTCCGTTCTGACGGATAAACAAGTCACGATCTGTGAAACGCCTGCGATCGCCGACGCTTTCTGCATGGCGCAGATTCTGAGAGAACTCGGCGCGGAGGTACGCTTCGAGGACGGAAACGTCGTCATCGACAGCTCCAACGCCCACAGCCATATCATATCCTCGGCCCTCACGCGGGAATTGCGCTCTTCCGTCTTTATGCTCGGATCCCTTCTCACAAGGTTCCGCCGCGCTGTCATCGCCTATCCGGGCGGGTGCGATATCGGGCTCCGTCCCATCGACCTGCATCTGAACGCGCTCAAACGGCTGGGTGTGGATATCGTCGAGAGGGACGGCTACATCTATTGCGAATGCGAAAAACTGAAGGGCGCGGAGATCGCCATCGATTTCCCCAGCGTGGGAGCGACGGAAAACATCATGCTCGCGGGGGTGAAAGCGGAAGGAAGAACGGTGCTCCAAGGGGCGGCGAAGGAACCCGAGATCGTCGATCTTCAGAATTTTCTCAACGGGATGGGGGCAAAGATCAAGGGCGCGGGGACGGACATCATCGAGATCGAGGGGGTCAGCTCCCTCGGCGGCATTACATATACTCCCATCAAAGACCGCATCGAAGCGGGAAGCTTTCTCATCGCATGCGCCATTTGCGGCGGCGAGGTGGAAGTAGAGGGGGTCTCGGGCGAGAATCTCGGCATGCTTTTACATAAATTACGCGAAAACGGTTGCAAGATCCATACAAAAAATGATAAAATAAGACTGTCGAGCTATGGCAGGCTCAAATGCAACCGCCGCATCGAGACGATGCCCTTTCCCGGTTTCCCGACCGATCTGCAGGCGCAGATCACGGCGCTCAACGCCGTATGCGAGGGCGGGGCGCTCATCGTTGAAAATCTGTTTGAGACACGCTTCAAGTATGTTCCAGAACTTCAGAAAATGGGGGCGGACATCGAAGTGCGCGGGCGGACGGCGTTTGTCAGGGGCGTCAAAGGATTGCACGGGGCGAGCGTGACGGCGGGGGATCTCCGCGGCGGCGCCGCGCTCGTGATCGCCGCGCTTGCGGCGGAAGGCGTCTCGGAAGTGCTTGACCTTACGCATATCGACAGAGGATATTCCGACCTCGAGGGCAAACTTCGTTCCCTCGGGGCGCAGATCGAAAGAGTGCGCATGTAAGCGCACGGGAGGTACCGATGAAAAAGAGGGCGCTCATTACGACCGTCGTTTCCTTTTTGCTCCTTGTTGCAGTCATTGCGGCAGGGCTCAATGCCGTTTTCACGGTCACATTGGTACAGACGGACTTTCTCGTCTACTCCGCGGACGGCGAGCGCGAAGCGGCGTCCCTCAAAGCGGAACTCAACAAATATGTCGGTTCGAGTACGACCTTTCTCGATCTTGACGAAGTGCGCGGGGTGGTGGAAGCCTACCCCTGCATGAAGGTGGAAAAACTCGAAAAGAAGTTTCCCTCCACGGTGGAGATCTCCGTCAGCGAGCGGCGAGAGACCTTTGCGGTTGCGGGCGGGGAGGGCTATGCCATTCTCGATGGGGACGGGACCTATCTCTACGACAGGGACACCCTCAAAAACCGTTCGGAGGGGGAAAATATCCTCCTTGAAGGATTCCCGTTCTCCCTCTCGCGCGGGCAGGCCGCGGAGGGGATCGAAGAGCTCCTTTCCGTCTATGAAGTCTTTGCGGAACATCTCGGCGAGCCTCGCGCGAACATCCGCTCCGTTTCCTACCGCACGGAGAGCGCTTCGGGCCATTCCCTCGTGATCGGAATGAGAGAGGGGATCGTGATCGAACTCTATCTCCCGCAGGGCAATGCTCCCAAGATGGCAGAATCGGCGCTTCTCGACAGCCGCTACGGATATCTCGTGCGGAGCGACGGAGAGCGGCTCACGGGAACGATCACGGCGGTCTGTTCGGGAGAGAACGTGTTTATAAATTATGACTTTTCGCGCGTTTGAAAACGCAGCGGCAAAAGCGTCCCCCGCGGACGCTTTTTTATATGCCTTTTTTCGAAAATTTTACGCAATATCTTGACACCATGCCCGCAATGTGATATAATCAAAGCGTAAATTCAACTGCGGAAAAAGGAACATGATATGGGTCGCAAAAGCGTAGCGATACTCGATGTGCGCTCCTCGCAATTGAACGTCGTCGTCGGCGAAAGAGGGGTCAACAATACATTTGTCTTCAAGACGATCAAGACGGAAGATCACAGCGGCTACAATGCGGGGACCTTCTTCGACGAGAAGGAGCTCGCCGACGTATGCGTGCGTGCGATCTCTGCGGCGGAAAAGGTCTGCGGCGAGAGGATCCGCAATCTATATGTCGGCGTTCCGGGGGAATTTACGGACGTCGATCTCAAAGAAAAGGAGATCAGTTTTCCCAAAAAACGCAGGATCTCCGACCGTGACATCGCTTCCCTTTTCGACAGCGGCAGGGAGGACAGAAAGGGCTATCGCTTCATGCGCGCGAGCTGTGCGATCTATATCACGGCAGACAACCGCAGGGTCGTCGATCCCGTCGGTCTGGCGTCCACTTCCCTTTCGGGGATCCTGTCGTATTTCTATTGCACGGAGTATTTTGCGCAGGTCATGGAAAAGATCTTCGGCGGAATGAAGATCACCCTGCGTTTTCTTCCCACCCAGCTTGCGATGGCGCGCTATCTCATTCCCTCGGAGACGCGGGATGAGTATGCGCTTCTGCTCGATGTCGGGGATCTCTCTTCCACGATCATGATCCTGCAGGGCAGCGGCGTTCTGGCGCAGAGCACCTATCCCGTCGGAAGGGCGCAGATCACCGCAAATCTGTTGGACAAATTCGATCTTCCCTATGACGCGGCGCTTGCGCTTCTGGCGAGGACGAACCTTTACGCCCGCTCGAGCGGGGGAAAGACAGAGTTCTTCTTTCGGAATACCGGTTACGAGATCGATACCGATCTCCTTGTCGATTCCGTCAAGGAAGGGCTTGACGCCATTTGCGAAGCCGCAAGCGGATTTTTGGAGGATCTTACGGCAAAGGAGCTCGATTATAAGCCGCTCTACATTACGGGGGAGGGGATCTGCGACATCCGCGGGGCGCTCGAACACGTCAGCAAACGTGTGAACCGCGTCTGCGAATACCTTGCGCCCGATCTTCCCTATTACGACGACCCGTCCATGAGTTCTTATATCGCTCTCACCGACATGGCTTGCGCGGACAGAGACGGCCGCGGGTTTTTCAATCATTTATTCGGAGGTTAAATTATGTTTGATTTCAATATGAACGATCCCAACGGCGGAGAAGATAACACGCCGAGAGTCAACGGCCGTGCAAAGATCAAGGTCATTGGCGTCGGCGGCGCGGGAAACAACGCCGTCAACCGCATGATCGAGGCGGAGATCATGAGTGCGGAATATATCGCCGTCAATACGGATGCGCAGATCCTTGCATGCAGTAAGGCGCCCACGCGTATCCAGATCGGGGCGAAGCAGACGAAGGGACTCGGCGCAGGTGCGGAACCCGAGATCGGCCGCGTCGCCGCAGAGAGCGACAAGGACGCGATCCTTGCCGCGATCGACGATACCGACCTTCTCTTTATCACCGCAGGGATGGGGGGCGGCACGGGTACCGGTGCGGCGCCCGTCATCGCCAAGCTCGCGCGGGACAAGCGCATCCTTACGGTTGCTGTCGTCACCGAGCCGTTTTCCTTTGAGGGAAAACATCGGATGGATAACGCGAAAAAGGGGATCGAAGAGCTCAAAAAGCATGTCGATACCATCATCATTATTCCCAACGATAAAATTTTGGAGATCGTCCCCAAGAACGCTTCGTTCCCCGATGCGCTCCGCGTTGCGGACGACGTTCTCAAACAGGGCATCCGCGGCATTGCGGACGTCATTGTGACGCCTTCGCTCATCAATCTCGACTTTGCGGATGTCAGGACCATCCTCAAAGATAAGGGCCTTGCCCATATGGGCGTCGGCGTTGCGAAAGGGGAAAACCGCATCGTGACCGCCGTCCGTCTCGCCGTCAATTCGCCCCTTCTCAATACGACGATCGAGGGCGCTACGGGCGTGCTCATCAACATCACGGGCGGGAACGACCTTACGATCGACGAAACGCAGACGGCCGCAACGCTCGTGCAGAGTGTCGTGGATTACTCCGCAAACATCATTTTCGGTACCTGCATTGACGAAAATATGCAGGATGAGGTGGAAGTTACCGTCATTGCGACGGGATTCCAGTCCAAAGAGGATGTGCAGGGGGCGTTCGCCGATGCGGCGCTGAGAAAAGAGGAGCCGATCGCAAGTCCCTCTTATTCCGCATACAGAGAGGCGGAACCCGTGAAGCCGTCCGTCCGTGAAGCGGCGCCCGCGCCCGTTTATTCCGCCCCCGTTTATTCTGCGCCCGCGCCCATGGCGGAAGAACCGCCCATTATGTCCGAACCGCCCGTCCGCGAGAGCGCACGGCCCGCATATCCTGAGGAACCCGAAGAGGACCGCAGCGGCAGAAAGATCCCGCCCCTCGTCAGAATGCTCATGGGCAAAAAAAATAAATCGTAACATGAAAACGCTTCGCGAAAAACGAAGCGTTTTTCTCTGAAAAGAACGGCGGGAAAATTCCCGCCGTTCTTTTCAGACATTCGGTCTGTTTTTTCTTAATACATTCCGTCCATTCCGCCTGCAGGTGCGGGGGGTGCGGGAGGGGTGGGGATATCCGTGACGACGGATTCCGTAGTGAGGAGCGTCGAAGCGACGGACGCCGCATTCTGCAAGACGGAACGCGTGACCTTGGTCGGGTCGATGATCCCTGCTTCCACCATATCGGTATAGACGTTTTTGAGGGCGTCGAACCCGTAATTCGCCGATTTCTTTGTCAAAATCTTGTCGACAACGACCGAACCGTCCACGCCTGCATTCTTTGCGATCTGGCGGACGGGCTCCTCGCATGCCTTCAAAATGATGCTTGCGCCCGTCTTTTCATCGCCTTCCAACTTGGAAACGAGGCTCTTGATCGCGGGAATGCAGCTGAGAAGCGCGGAACCGCCGCCGGGGACATAACCCTCTTCGACCGCCGCGCGGGTCGCCGCGAGCGCGTCGTCGATACGGAGTTTCTTCTCCTTCATCTCGACTTCCGTCGCCGCGCCGACATTGATGACTGCAACGCCGCCTGCGAGCTTTGCAAGGCGTTCCTGCAATTTTTCCCTGTCATAATCGGACGTCGTGACCTCGATCTGCGCTTTGATGGACGCGACGCGGTCTTTGATGGCGTCTTTATTGCCCGAACCGTCGATGATCGTCGTATTGTCTTTATCGACCTTGACCTGCGCCGCTCTGCCGAGCATGTCGAGGGTGACGTCGTGGAGTTCATATCCGAGATCGGAAGTGACGACGGTACCGCCCGTGAGAACAGCGATATCTTCGAGCATCGCCTTTCTCCTGTCGCCGAAGCCGGGAGCCTTCACCGCGACGCAGTTGAACACGCCCTTGAGCTTGTTGACAATGAGTGCGGCGAGAGCGTC
>CANRIY010000105.1 GCA_947630775.1 uncultured Clostridia bacterium
AGGAGAAAACAATATGAAACGCAAATTTTGGACGGTTTTGCTTGCTTTTGCGGCAATCCTCTGCCTCTGTTTCGCTCTCGCCTCCTGCGGCGGCAAGGGAAGCGGCGGAAACAGCAACACCGAACAGGACAGCGGCTCCGATGAAGAGCCCGAAAAGCCCCTTCCCCACGACCATGTCTACGGAGCGGACAATCTTTGTACCGTCTGTGGCGACAAATGGGAGTATACGGAAGGCCTCGAATTCACACCGAGCGCAGACGGGCAGAGCTTCCTCGTCTCGGGCGCGGGAACGGCGCAGGGCGATATCGTCATCCCCTTCGGCTATCAGGGGAAATTCGTGACGGGGATCGCCGATTCCGCCTTCGCAAACGGCACGCTCACGGGCGTAGAGCTCCCCTCGAGCGTCACCTTCATCGGCAAAAATGCCTTCTTCGGAAGTCACCTTACATATGTCACCATTCCCGCAACGGTTACGGTCATCGGCGACAGCGCATTCGGCGGCTGTGTGCTTCTCATCACAGTGAATATTGCGGACCTTGCGGCATGGTGTAATATCCAATTTGCGAACGGGACTGCCAACCCGCTGTCGCAGGCGCAGCATCTCGTCGTCGGCGGGGAAGAGGTCACCGAGCTCGTCATCCCGAGGGGCGTGACGAAAGTGAGCGACTATGCTTTCTACGGCTGTGACTTTTTGGAGTCGATCGTCATTCCGGACAGCGTGACCGTCCTCGGGACGCTGGTATTCGGCGACTTCACCGTAACGATCGTCATCCGCTTTGAGGGGACGGTCGAACAGTGGCAGGAACTCATCGAAGGGCTTCAGCTTTGGGAGAGCGGACAGGGCAATCCCGTGGACTGTGAGAACGGCTCCATTGACAAAAACGGCACCGTCACGCCGACCCCCGGCGGAGACGGCGGTGATGAAGGCGGCGAAGGCGGCGACGAAGGTGGTGACGAAGGCGGAGACACCCCCGGCGGAGAGCACACGCATACCTACTCCGAGACATGGTCGTATGACGAGGATTCCCATTGGCATGCCGCGACCTGCCACCCCACCGAGCGCAGTGAAGAGTCGCCTCACACTTACGAAAATGGCGTGTGCACGGAATGCCATTACGCCCACCAAAATCACGCCTACGACAACGGCGTTTGCACAAAGTGCGGTTTCGCACATCAAAATCACACCTACGAGAACGGCGTGTGCACAAAGTGCGGTTACGAGCATACTGAGCATACCTACGACAACGGTGTCTGCACGGAGTGCCATTTCGCACATCAAGATCATACCTACGAGAATGGTGTCTGCACAGAATGCCATTTCGCACATCAGGATCACACTTACGAGAACGGCGTGTGTACGGAGTGCCATTTCGCACATCAAGATCATACCTACGAGAACGGCGTGTGTACGGAATGCCATTTCGCACATCAGGATCATACCTTTGAGTATTCCGACAAGACCGAGGCAGGGCATACGGAAACGTGCTCCATTTGCGGAAAATCCACAGCAGAGGGACATTCCTATAATGAAGGCGTGTGCTCAAAATGCGATTACGAACACGTCGGGCACACCTTTACCGAATATTCTGTAAAGAATGAACAAGGTCACACCGGTGCCTGCTCCGTTTGCGGCAAGTCGGTGACGGGTGGACACACCTATGAAAACGGCCGGTGCACCGAATGCGATTACGAGCACGTCGGGCACACTTTCGCCGAATATTCCGAAAAGACCGAAAGCGGGCACACGGGCACCTGCTCGGTCTGCCATAAGACCGTGACGGAAGAGCACACCTATGAAAACGGCGTGTGCTCAAAATGCGATTACGAGCACGTCGGGCACACGTTCGCCGAATATACCGAAAAGAACGACGACGGGCACACGGGCACGTGCTCCGTTTGCAATAAGGTCGTAACAGGAGAACACTCCTACGACAACGGCGTCTGCACGGAATGTGAGTATGAACATCAAAATCATACCTACAAAAATGGTATGTGTACGGAATGTCACTATGCGCACCAAGATCACATCTTTACTTATTCCGGCATAACAGACACGGGGCACACGGGTACATGTTCTGTCTGCAAAAAAGTTGTGACGGAAGGACACACCTACGACAACGGTGTCTGCACAAAGTGCAAGTATGAAATGCACGTCCATACCTACGGGGTGGATAATCGTTGTACGGATTGCGGTAAGGAATTACAATATACAAAGACGGGACTGACCTATACCTTGAATAGCGACAAAGAAACATATTCCGTAGCTTGGAATGGAACTACGAATTTGACAGAGGTCGTGATCCCATATGGCTATAATAAAAAACCCGTGACCTCAATCGGGAATAATGCGTTCTTGCGTTGTAAACTTAGCAGCATTGAGATTCCCGGTAGCGTAACTTCAATCGGAAATAATGCGTTTCAGTATTGCTCTTCTCTTAAAAGCGTTGATATTCCCGATTCCGTGATTTCGATCGGGGATAATGCGTTTTGTAATTGCAGTGTGCTTGATAGCGTTAATATTTCCAACGGCGTGATTTCAATCGGATATCAGGCGTTCTCCAGTTGCAGGTCGCTTACAAGCATAGAGATTCCCAACAGCGTGACCTCGATCGGAGCTTCTACGTTCTCCGGTTGCAGTTCGCTTGAAAGCGTTAATATTCCCAACAGCGTGACCTCGATCGGAGCTTCTACGTTCTCCGGTTGCAGTTCGCTTGAAAGCATTGAGATTCCCGACAGCGTGACCTCGATCGGACGCAAGGCGTTCGAATATTGCAGTTTGCTTGCGAATATTAAGATCCTCGGCTCTGTGACCTCGATCGGAGAAGGTGCGTTCTCATATTGCAAAGCACTTACAAGCATAGAAATTCCCAACAGCGTTACCGCGATCGGAAAACAGGCGTTCTATAATTGTAGTTTGCTTGAAAGCATAAAGATTCCCGACAGCGTGTACTCGATCGGGGAGGGTGCGTTCTCTGTTTGCAACTTGCTTGAAAGCGTTACAATCGGGAACGGCGTGACCTCGATCGGACGCGAGGCGTTTAAGGATTGCAGTTCGCTTGATAGCGTGACATTTGGCGAGAACGGTCAAAGGATCTCAATCGAATATCAGGCGTTTTCTGGTTGCAGTTCGCTTACAAGCATAGAAATCCCCAACAGCGTGTTCTCGATTGGAAATAATGTGTTCTATGGTTGCAGTTCGCTTGCAAGCGTGACAATCGGAAACGGCGCGAACTCGATCGGGAGTAAAGCGTTCTATGGTTGCAGTTCGCTTGCAAGCGTGATCTTTGAAGGTGAGAGTAAACTGACCATAATCGGGAAACAGGCGTTCGATGATTGCAGTTCGCTTGCAAGCATTAAGATTCCCGACAGCGTGACTTCAATCGAGGAGTGGACGTTCTCCGGTTGCAGTTCGCTTGCAAGCGTGACAATCGGGAAAGGCGTGACCTCGATCGGACTCGGGGCGTTCGAATATTGCAGGTTGCTTGCAAGCGTGACCTTTGAAGGCGAGAGCAAATTGACCTCAATCGGACAGCAGGCATTCAATGGTTGCAGTTCGCTTACAAGTATTAAGATCCCCGAAAGCGTGACCTCGATCGGAAGCAGTGCCTTTTCGGATTGCAGTGCGCTTGCAAGTATTGAGATCCCCGAGAGCGTGACCTCGATCGGAAGCGGTGCGTTCTCGTATTGTAGCTCACTTGAAAGTATTGAAGTGGCACTTAACAATCCGGTCTATCATAGCGATGGAAACTGTTTGATCGAGACGGAAAGCAAAACTTTGATTATAGGTTGCAAAACAAGCATGATCCCGAACGATGAAAGCGTGACCTCGATTGGAAATAATGCGTTCTCGGGTTGCAGCGCGCTTGCAAGTATCGAGATCCCCGAGAGCGTGACCTCGATCGGAAGCTATGCGTTCTCGGGTTGCAGTGCGCTTGCAAGTATTGAGATCCCCGAGAGCGTGACCTCGATCGGAAGCAGTGCGTTCAATAATTGCAGCTCGATTGGAAATGTGGTATGGAATGCTGAAAATTGCACAAAAGCGGGAGATTATTCCAATTTTGTATTCAAAGGATGCACGAATTTGAAAACTGCTACATTCGGAGCGAATGTGCAGAAGATCCCTGCTTATGCATTCGGTGGTTGTAGTTCGCTTGAAAGTATAGAGATTTCCGCAGGCGTGACCACGATTGAATATGGGGCGTTCCATGGTTGCAACTCGCTTACAAACATTCAATTTATGGGATCCGTGAATGGGTGGAATTTGATTACAAAGGGTTCGGAATGGAATTATAAAACAGGCGATTACACCATTACCTGCACGGATGGGACGATCGACAAAAGCGGGAATGTTACGAGGAACCCCGCGGCGGCGAATGCTGCACTCTGCCCGCCCGCGGCGTACACCGGAAAGGAATAAGGTGGGCATCATCCCCCCCACCACCGCCTGCGGCGGAGCCTCCCCCCCGCATTTGAATGCCGAGATTTCTCGACGGCGGCGCCCGCGGCGGTTCGCCGCGGGCGCCTTGCTCGAAATGACAGGGGTGCGGCGGTCTCGGCGCTCTCCTCGCTGCCCCTATTAGGGGAAGTGGCCCGCAGGGCCCAAGGGGTTTTGCATGAATTACGGAAATTTCGGAAAAGAACTTGACGGCATAGGAAAATCGTGGTAAAATAACCCATGTATCAAAGGCGCGGGAAGCGCCAAAATGAAATATCGGAGGATGTAACAACATGGCAAACGTAAAGGTTGCAATCAACGGATTCGGGCGCATCGGCCGTCTCGCATTCCGGCAGATGTTCGGCGCCGAAGGGTATGAGATCGTCGCGATCAACGACCTCACCACCCCCTCGATGCTCGCTCACCTTCTCAAGTACGACAGCGCGCAGGGCAGATACGCCCTTGCCGACACTGTTTCCGCGAACGACGAAGAGAGAACGCTCACCGTCGCGGGAAAGACCATCAAGATCTACGAGGAAAAGGACGCGAAAAACCTTCCTTGGGGAGAACTCGACGTAGACGTCGTGCTTGAATGCACGGGCTTCTACACCTCGAAAGAGAAGTCGCAGGCGCACATCGACGCAGGCGCAAAGAAGGTCGTCATCTCCGCTCCCGCGGGCAAAGATCTTCCCACCATCGTCTACGGCGTCAACGAAAAGACCCTGAAAAAAGAGGACACCATCATTTCCGCGGCAAGCTGCACGACGAACTGCCTCGCTCCCATGGCGGACGCACTCAATAAGGCATATCCCGTCGTCTCGGGCATCATGACGACCGTCCACGCCTTCACAGGCGACCAGATGGTGCTCGACGGACCTCATCGCAAGGGGGATCTGAGACGTGCAAGAGCTGCTGCCGTGAATATCGTTCCCAACTCCACGGGCGCGGCGAAGGCGATCGGGCTCGTCATTCCCGCCCTCAACGGCAAACTCATCGGTTCGGCGCAGCGCGTTCCCGTTCCCACCGGCTCCACGACGATCCTCGTCGCAGTCGTCAAGGGGAAGGACGTGACGAAGGAGAGCATCAACGCCGCGATGAAGGCGGCTTCCTCCGCTTCCTTCGGCTACACCGAAGAACAGCTCGTCTCCTCCGATATCATCGGCATCACCTACGGGTCCCTCTTCGACGCGACC
>CANRIY010000106.1 GCA_947630775.1 uncultured Clostridia bacterium
GCCTCCGCGACAAATACGAGGCGCACCACAACGTTGCGATCACCGACGAAGCGATCGAGGCGGCGGCGAAACTTTCGGACCGCTACATCACGGACAGATTTCTGCCCGATAAGGCGATCGACCTCATCGACGAAGCGGCTTCCCGCGCACGGCTCAACGCCTTCCACGGCCCCGCGGAACTGCGCGAGGCGGAGGAAAAGCTCGTCCGTCTCAATGTAGACAGGGAAAAGGCGCGCAAGTGGGGGGACGCGGAAGAGCGGCTCACCGCCGAGATCGCCGCCCTCACCGAAAAGATCGACGCCATGAAGTATGACTGGCAGTTGAAGCGCAACACGACGCGCGTCAGCATCGGGCAGGAGGACATCGCCGCGATCGTCAGCAGCTGGACGGGCGTCCCCGTCGTCAAGATCACCGAGGAAGAGAGCGAGCGGCTTTTACGCCTCGAAGAAGAACTGCACCGTCGGATCGTGGGGCAGGACGAGGCTGTCAGCGCCGTCGCAAAGGCGATTCGGCGGGCACGGGCGGGGCTCAAAGATCCCAACCGCCCCATCGGCTCCTTCATTTTCGTGGGACCTACGGGGGTCGGGAAAACAGACCTTTGCAAGGCGCTTGCGGAGAGCATGTTCGGGGACGAAAAGCTCATGGTCCGCCTCGACATGTCCGAATATATGGAAAAGGGCGCGGTGACAAAGCTCATCGGTGCGCCGCCCGGGTATGTTGGGTATGACGACAGCGACGGCTATCTCACCGAAAAAATCAGGAAGAAGCCCTATTCCGTCGTTCTCTTCGACGAGGTGGAGAAGGCTCATCCCGACATTTTCAATCTACTCTTGCAGATCCTCGACGACGGGCGGCTTACCGACAGCAAGGGCAGGACGGTCAATTTCAAAAATACCGTCATCATTCTGACGTCTAACGTGGGGGCGCACGCCGTCAAGGAGCCGACCCTCGGATTTGGGAGTTCGGACGCGCAGAGCGAATACAACGCCATGCGGGAGAACATCGACGCCGCGCTCAAAAAGCAGTTCCGCCCCGAGTTTTTGAATCGGCTCGATGACGTGATCATCTTCCATAAGCTCACCAAGGAGAACGCCGCGCTCATCTGCGACAAAATTCTGGAGGGGCTCCAAAAGCGGCTTGAGGCGAAAAAGATCCGCCTCAGCGTGACGGCGGCGGCGAAGGATCTCTTGGTCGAACAGGGCTATTCGGAGGAGTACGGGGCGCGTCCCTTGAAGCGGGCGGTCCAGCGGCTCGTGGAAGACAGCCTCTCCGAAGAGATCCTGATGAACCGTCTCCGCCCCGGTACTGTCATCGCGGACGAGCGGGACGGAAAGATCTTCTTCTATAATTAAAACTGCGCCGCCGAGGCGCCATGAAAACAGCGAGGGTCCGCCCCCGCTGTTTTTGTTTGATGAACTCTCGGCGCCCCCTCGGCGCCCCTGTAGGGGAGCCGAGAGTGTCCCCTCGCTGCCCCTCTTAGGGGAAGTGGCGAACAAAGTGAGCCAAAGGGGTTTCAAAAACCCCTCAGTCACGCAAGGGCGCGTGACAGCTCCCCTACAAGGGGCGCCGAGACGGTCGTCCCAAACCTCCGCCCCCGCGCGCATTCTTTTTGCACTAAGCGCGGCACGAGCCCGTAGGGCGAAGTAGGGCAGGACGCCACCTGCCCGAGACGGCTCCGCCGCAGGCGGTGGTGGGGGTGTCGTTATGTCATGTCGAATCGTCTGATTATGTCATGTCGAGCGTAGTCGAGACATCTCTACCTTATTTTAATGTCGAGATTTCTCCACGCGGGCACTTTGTGCCCTTGGTCGAAATGACAACACCCCCGTAAGAGGGGCGCCGAGGGTGGGCAACGACCTGCCCCCTTTCCAAGGGGGCGGGTGGCGCGCCGCCCTTGGCGCGTCAGGTGGGGGTTCATTCTAAATTACGTCATGCTGAGCTTGTCGAAGCATCACCATATTATAATGCGGTGACCCTTCGACACGCCGCTTTTGCAGCGGCGGCTCAGGGTGACGTGATTGGGAATGCGCACTCGCTCCCGTCCTCATCCCGAGCGAAGCGAGCGGATCTCATAGACCCACGGGCGTCTGTATTTATGAGGGGATCCACTCGCCCCTTGCGGGGCTCGGAATGAGGGGGAAGCGCGGGGCAGAATGACGCGGGGGCGGGGCATTCAAACCCCCTTCACCCCCCTGTTGATAGCTTTTCTTCCGATTTCCCAAAAAAATTTTAGATATAACCCATTTTTAACCCAAAAAATCACTTGACAAAAAATCGGGGGGGGTAAAATAGAGGGTGCACAGATATTCTAATAGTTCTGTCATTTTCGTGTGGAAATCACGGGGCTGTGGATCGTGCAAAAATCGAAAGGAGAAAAGGTTATGAACAAGACAAAAAAGCGTTCCTTTACCGCACTTCTGCTTGTGCTCGCTTCGCTGTTCGTGCTCGTCCTGTCGCTCGGCATTTTCTGTGCCTGCGGTGATACGAATGAGACGGCCGCCGAAGAGTCTACGGGCGGAAGCTGGTACTACGGCGACGAAGTCCCCCCGGCAGATCTCGGCAAAAACGGAGACCATTATCTCAATACCGAGACGCTGACGGCATACCTCAAGACGGCGGACGGGACATGGCAGTCCACCACGCTGTACAGCGGGGCGGAAGCGCCTGATAATGCAGAGGGAGAGGCGGGCGATCTCTATCTCGACACGAAGAGCGGCGTGCTTTACCAGAAGGGCGAATCCCTTTGGAGCATCGTCGTGACGCTCAAGGGCGAAAAGGGCCGCGACGGCGTCATGTGGTTCTCGGGCGAGACCGATCCCGAAACGGGCGATCCCGCTCTTACGGACGCCCAAAAAGGCGATTTCTACCTGAATACAAAGGATTTCACCGTCTGGCAGCTCCAAGAGAAGCAAGATAAATCGCTCGGATGGGCGAGACTCGGCTCCATCAAGCCCGAAGACGGCGCAACGGGGCAGACGGGTCCCGCGGGGCCCGAGGGCCCCAGAGGTCCCGAGGGGCCCGAGGGTCCGAAAGGCGACGACGGCAAGTCGGCCTATGAGCTCTACGTCGAGCAATATAAGAAAGATCATGTAGGCGCCGAAGAAGGCTGGATGTCCGAAGAGCAATGGCTTGAAAGCCTCAAGGGCGAACAGGGCGAGCCCGGAAAGGATTCCGTGCACTTCTTTAACGGCGACGGTGCGCCGCAGGACAATCCCGCGGTGGCAGGCGCCGTCGCGGGTGACCTCTACGTCGGACGGTTCGACGGCACCGACGGAACGGGCAAGGGCTCGGGCTCCATTCTCTATCGTTACGACGGCAAAAAATGGGACGTTCTCATGGAGAGCATGACGAAGGGAACGATCTCGATCTTCTCTCTCGAAAAACTCGTGGAGTTCAGCGGGCTCGTTGCGGCGGGCAAGATCGCCGACGGCGCGGAAGTCCACCTCAAGGCGGATATCGACTTTAATGAAGCGGCAACTGTCTCCGTGAAAGCGCGCGCGGCGGTCATGGCGATCGCGGCAGCCGATTGGACGCCCATCGGCACGGAAGAGCACCCCTTCAAGGGCACTTTCGACGGCGAGGGTCACACCATTTCCAATTTCGCGGCCGAAGCCCAAGCCGGTGATGTCGCAGGGTTCTTCGGAAAGGTCGACGGCGCGACGATCGAGAATCTCCACTTTGAAAACGCGACCGTCACGGCAACGGGAACAGGTGCATACGGCGCAGTCGTCGTCGGCGAAGCAAAGAGCGACGTCACGTTACATAATGTCACTGTTTCGGGCAAGGTTACGGCGACAGATGACGGCGCCAAGGTCGGAAGCCTCGTCGGCAAAAACGACGGCGGCACGGTCACGACGAAGGACGTCGAAGTCACCGTCAGCGGGATCGAGAACACCAAAGATAACTTTGTCGGTGAAGGCACCGGTGCAACCGTGGAAGGCAACTATGCAACGGGCAGCGAAGTCGGCGAAGGTTTCATCAAAAAAGAGGAGTACAGCTCCACGGGTGAAGTTACAAGCACCTCGTATGAGGTCCTGAATAAGGAAGGTTTGATTGCTTTTGCGAATAGCGTCAACGGCACAGAAGAAGGGGCAAAGGAATATTACGGCGAGAAGATCACGCTTGCGGACGACATCGATCTGACAGGTGTAAATTGGACGCCCATCGGGAGTTATGCCCACAAGTTCCGCGGAAGTTTCGACGGGCAGGGGCATACGATCTCCAATCTCAAGATCGTAAGGGACGATCATGCTGCGGCCGCATCCTATTACGGTTTGTTCGGGTATGTCGGATTAAACCAAATTAACTACCCGGGCAAAAACGAAAACACAATAAGATCTGTCATCGAAAACCTTACGCTCAAAAATGTCGATATTCCCGCCGCGTCGAACCCGACCGAGGAGAAGCCCCATGGCGACGTTGCAAGTTTGTCACAGGTAGGCGCGTTTGCCGGCGCAGCATTCGGCGCAAATCTGAAGAACCTGACTTTGACGGGCGATGTCAATATCAGCGGACAATATAATGTCGGCGGGATCGCAGGGGCATTTTGGATGTTGAGAGACAGAACATATCTTAAAGAAGATACAGTCGTTGAGAACATCACTGTCGACGCAAAGGGTACGATTTCTACGACAAGCGGGGGTTGCAGTGCAGTGTTTGGAGCCGTAATCAGATCGCAAGCGACCGGTTATAGCGGGAATCACAATTTCCTCATATCGAATATTGTTGTCAAAAATGTTACCTTAAAAGGAGCCAGCGGTGTCGGCGGCGTCATCGGGATAGCATCAAGCCCTGGTTTGAAAGATACAGCTCTTACGATCGACGGAGTGACAATGACCGATGTGACAATCATTGGTGTGCCCACTTCAACTGCCAACACAACCTCCTTTGGAGTCATCATGGGAGCGGATGCTTATGGTGAAAACCAGACGGTGACCTTCAAAAACCTGAGCGGGACTGTCAGCGTTGAGTCGAATGGCACAAAACAAGCTGAAGCGCTCCACAAGGGTGTCATCGGGAAAACAATCGAAGGCCTTGATCCCACGATCGAAAGTAACACGCTTGAGATCACTTGGAACGGCGAGCCGCTTGCCGCCGAATAACGCCGAAGGGATTTTCCCAAAGGCTTAAAAAGCTCACAGACGGGTATTTCGGTACCTATATTCACACGACAAAAAAGAGAGGTCCGCCTCTCTTTTTTGTATGCCGCCCGATTTCAGATGGGGCAATGGGGGTTCTCGGCGCCCCTCTTAGGGGAGCTGTCGCGCCGCCCTTGGCGCGACTGAGGGGTTCTCGGCGTCCGTGTTTTTGAAACCCCTTCGGCCCTGCGGGCCACTTCCCCTAAAAGGGGCAGCGAGTGGGGTGCGGCGTCATCCTGCCCTGCGTGCACATGCCCTCTCCTGAGGAGGGGGTAGGGGGGTGGGCAATGGTTCTCAATTCGTCCGCCTTATTCTTGCCCACCCCTTGAGGGGTGGGTGCCCCCGAAGGGGGCGGAAGGGGTGTCATACGATTGAGAACGGCAACCCCCACCACCGCCGCAAGCGGCGGAGCCGCCCCCTTCAAAGGGGGCAGCCGAGACACCCTCTCAGTCGCGCAAGGGCGCGCG